>CAZLDP010000212.1:0-5394 GCA_964558145.1 uncultured Prolixibacteraceae bacterium
CAGGGTACTGTCAGCTTTTTCATCCGCTTCCCTTTTCAGGATCTCCTGATAGATTTCCATTCCATTCAACGGAAGTTGGTTTTCATCCTGGGGACGGGATAAGAGCACCTTCTGGCCGGCTTCCACCCCTTTCCGGATAATGGTATAATTTTCGTTTTCCTCACCGATATCCACAATTTGCCGGGTTACGGTTTTCCCTTCTATGAAAACCAGATTGATGGAGTCATTTTTGAAAATGGCATCGGTTGGAATATAAACCTCTTCCCTGAAAGTTCCGGTCCTGATCACGTTGCTGGTTGTCATCGCCGGGCGCAGGTCGGAATCACTGCCAAACACCCGTATGCGCACTTCGAATACTTTGGCATCACTTTTGGGCAGAGGTTGTCCGATATTGGCCACAGAAAGCACCTCTCCTTCCAGCATTTTCTCAGGGAAGGCATCGGTGCCCAGCGTAACCTTTTGCCCGGGTTTCACCTTCGAGATGTCAATTTCGTTCACATAAGTGACCGAGATCATCCGGGAAAGGTCGGGCAAGGTGGCAATTACCGGCATCCAGCGGCTTACGGTGGAACCTACCTTGATTTTATCCCCGAAACGATCTTTGGCATAAATCACCATTCCCGGTTTAGGGGCGTAAATGTTCAGCAGTTTATAGGCATCTTCCAGTTCTTTAACCCTGTTCGCTTTGAGGTTCATGTTGACCACCCTCCGGTTTACCCTGGCGCCGGCTTGATGAACCCTTAGTGCATAAGCCTTTTTTTCCTGTTCCAACACTCTTTTGGCTTTATCCAGGTCCATTTCTGCCTTCCGGATGACCGACGGAGATTCATAGACCGATTCGTCGAGAATAATCTGCATCTCTTCCACCTGTTCATGCGCATTGATAATCTGGTCACGGTTATTGCTCAGATTCAGGTTGGAATCCATTTTAGCGTCATCCAGTTCGTTCAACGACTGTTCCAGTTCATCTCGTGCCTGTACCAGCGCCTCTTCAACCGCTTTGTGGTCGAGTGAGGCAATGTAATCTCCTTCTTTCACTACCGTGCCTTCCTCTACTATATCCGAAATTTTAATTTCGTATATTCTCACATTCCGGCTGCCCAGTTCTTCTGGGATCATGATCTTTTCGGAATTCTCGGCTTCAAGGGTCCCGCTCGTATAGACCAACACCTCAAAAGTTCCCTTTTTTGCTTCGGTGGTGACATACGGTTCAACCTCCTTTTTCCCGGTAAACAGGAGAAATGCCAGGAAAAGAACAGCGAGGACAATCGCCGTGAACATTATTGTCTTCTTCATTTAGTCAGTTATTTTTTTAAAGGCCTTCGGCAATAGTTCCAACGCATTATTTCCCTCTGGCGGAGAATCCTCCTCATTCCAACTCTGCGTTCAGCCCTCCGCCAACCTGGTGGGAGAAGGGAATCGATTGCATAAAATTGGCAAGAGACCAAAATACCGTTTTCAGGTCAGAAAAAAAAGATAAAGAGGACTTTTTTGAAGTCCGGCTCTCTAATCTTCCGGAATGTTAAAAAATTCTGAAGGGGGATTGAGAATGAGGTTGCTTTTCAACTGATCAAAGCGGGAGAATCCCCGGTCAACAATTTGATAACTGAATGGCAAGGTAGCCTTCTTCATTGCCGTAACGGAATGTCCGGTGATGTCTTCAACCGCCTTTTTAAGCAGGGGATCGGTTAATTCTCCCAGTGGGGCTGCAGGTAAAAGTTCATCATAAACCAGGTACCTGGGTGCGAATCCATTTTTGAAATTGGTGACCCCCATGGCATTGGCAAAGCGAAAAACAATGGGCTGAAGCCCCCAGTTCTTGAAGTCGTTGTATTCGCTCACCGAATCGTAGAGATCTTCGGGCTTAATCGTGAGGGAGCCGGTATATTTCCCATAGGTGGTGTCGCCCACCATGACTACGTCCATATAAGGTTGAAGTCCTGCAATGGTGAGTTCGGAGGCGCTGGCGCTCCCATCCCCGGTGAGAATGTGGATTTTGCTCAGGTTGAGTTTCACCGGTACGCTGGAGATAAAGTTGATCCCTTTCCAATCGGCATATTGAGGATTGCTGTTGATTACGTTCTGGTACTTGCTGTTCCACTGATAGGTGACCAGGGTGCTGTTGTTGTTCACCACATTCTGAGGGGCAATGGAGCTGCAGAGATACTGGGCTGCCGTAGTCTGCCCTCCGGGATTGTACCGGAGATCTAACACCAGGTGGGTAATCTGGTTGTCCCTGAAATATTCCAGGGCATTCTTCAGACTGTTGTCGTTGTATTTAGAAATATATTGCATATAGAGCAGATACCCGATTTTGTATCCATCCCTTTCAATTACTTTTTTCATCAACACAGGGTCGAGGTTAAGCTCTTCGGCAGTCATGCTCAGGGTTTCTCCCTGGGCGATACCCTGATTGGTGAGTATTCCTTTGGTGACTGTTATGGACGGTCCGTTCAGCAAATCCCTGTAATTGGCGCCGGTGATGTTCCCGTTGTTCAGTTTGGTTATCAGGTCCCCCCTGACAAATCCGGCTTTTGATGCGGGTGTTCCGGGATAGACATATTCCACGATGGCGAAATAGTTGCCTGTAAAATTTCCCGATCCGTCGGTGAAACGGCCAAAGGCAAGCGAATAACCGAATGATTTTTCAATTCCCTGCATGCTGTTTTCAAAAGCAGTGATGTCGCTGGTGATATACGACCATTTATCCTCCTCATAAAGCAGCTTATAGAAATATTTTTCTGAATCATGCTCGTATCGGGGATCAATATCGGGGAGGCTGGTGTTCCACAAATAAATATCCGTCATGGCATCCTTAATAAAGGTGTTTATCCTTCTGGTAAGCACAGGAGCCAGGGCAGGAGTCTCATCGTCCGGTTCCACAGGATCGGGGTCCTCTCTTTTGCATCCGGTAAAAACTGCTCCTGCAAGCAGCAGAATAAGCAGCCATGATTTATATTTCCACATTTTTTTTGTTTTTAAAATACGTGTACAAAAATAGTGCAAATTTTTGGCGTGACGTTATTTTTTCTTTTCCGAAGGGTATTCTATTCTGACGTGATAGATGTTCACCAGTTTACGGAGCAGGATTTCCTTGATTTGTTCCAGTTCGGAGAAGGTGAGATTAGAGTTATTGAGCTGCCGTTCTTTCATTTTCTGGTCGATCATTTGGTCGATCAGCTTTTTCAGATTCTCAAAGTTTTTTTCCTTCATGCTGCGTGAAGCAGCTTCAATTCCGTCGACCAGCATCACCACAGCGGCTTCCCGGGATCGGGGAAGAGGACCTGGATAAGAAAAGTCATTGTCGTTTAAAACTTCCCCGGGATTATCCTGCTGTTGTTTCAGATAGAAGTATTTGGCCTTAGATGTGCCGTGGTGGCTGGCAACAAATTCAATAATGCTTTCCGGGAGTTTGTATTTCTTGGCGGTTTTAATGCCATTTTTAACATGATCGATAATAATTTCGGCGCTTTTTAAATAACTCATCTGATCGTGAGGATTCATTCCGATTTCCTGATTTTCAATGAAAAAATTGGGTTGAGCAGCCTTTCCGATGTCGTGATACAATGCACCGGCCCTCACCAGGAACGGATTGCCGCCTATTTTCAGGATTATCTCCTCTGCAAGATTGGCAATTTGCATGGAATGCTGGAAAGTTCCGGGAGCCTCTTCCGCAAGTTTTCGCAGGAGTGGCTGGTTCGTGTTCGACAATTCAATTAGGGTTACATCGGAAACAAACCCAAAGAGTTTTTCAAAAATGAAGATCAGAGGGTAGACCACCAGCACAAGAAGACTGCTCCAGGCAAACCACTGGAGTATCCTGAAATTGTAATTTGCGAGTGTCCCTTCCTGGATGAGGGTAATAGCTGTAAAAATCACTCCATAAGTAAGGGCAACCAAAAGGGAGGCCACCACCACATGAACCCGGCGATGCATTTTGTTGAGACTGAACACCGCAATCATGCCGGCTGACACCTCAAGCAGCACAAATTCATAATTGTTGGGGGCATAAAAACCGATCAGGAGCGAGGTGACAATCAGCGTGAAAATGGCTGTCCGGGGATCGTAAAATGTTCGCACCACCACCGGTAAAATGGCCAGCGGAAACATATAAACATGCAACCCCTCAAAGGAATTGATTACCATGCACAGAAAGACAATCAGCACAATGAAGAGGATTAAAAAGGTCAGCTTACGGGAGTCTTTCAAAATAAAAATCTTGTAAGTATACATGTAGCTGAACAGAAGGGTGAGGAAAACCAAAATCAGGAGCATTTTCCCAATGGAAACCAGGCTGCTGTTGATCCCGTCTCCCTTTTTGATCTCATAGTTTTGTTTCAGGGATTCCAGTATCTGGTATTTGGCTTCATCCACGATCTCGCCCTGCAGAATGATCCGTTCGCCTTCCTGAATCATGCCTTTCGCAGTAGAAACACCGGATTCAAGTTGCTGGCGTTCTTCCCGGGTGTAGTTTTCATCGTAGCGGAGATTGCTTCTTACATATTTCCCCGGATCCAACGCATTCAGATGGAGTTCCACGGCAGGATTTTGCAATTTTACCTGGTTCAGTTCATCATTCAATTGGTTGTAAGCGGTTTTTTCGGAAAAGAGGGACGCGATCGCGATCTTTTGGACTTGATTCCCCGTGATTTGGGAAATCTCACTTTTATCGGTAAGAATTCCTGTAACCTGAGGTGAATTGGTGAGAATCCCTTTCTCAAAAATGGCGGTGAGCAATCCTGCCAATTTCTTCTCGAGTTCCTCCTTGTGCACATAATCTTCAGGAAGCAGTTTCCGGATATCGGTTTTAAACTCTTCTACCTTACTGATGGCCACCGTGGTATCCAAAATAAAATAGGGGGTCAGTTCCCGGGTAATTTCCCTTTTTTCGGCTTCAAGTTCCATGTCCGTTTTGAGAATGGCAAAATCAAACGGGGCTACCAGATTGTCATGCTTCCAGGGAGCTCCCCGTTGATATTCATATTTGAAATGAGGATCAGAAGGCAATATCTGATGAAGCAGCAAAGCCGATATGACAAACACGATCGCACGGTAAATGATTTGAGAATAATCAGATACCTTTTGTCGAAAAGTATTCATAATTTTTATCGTTTGAACCGGATCTGATGAAAAGAATCATTTCAGGAAACCCTATATTTGGTTTCTAAAATAACTAAATTTTACTGAATTGGCCATGAACCCGGAAATACCTGCAGACATTATTTGCAGGGATTGCACGAAATGGTTCATGGATGGAACTCAACATTACAGAAAATTGGATTCATGAAGTACGGAATCTCCGGGTTAAGTCTGATACCTGTTCGCAACGAACCTTCCGAGAAGAGTGAGAGGGTCACTCAGATATTATACGGTGAACTCTTTGAGGTACTGGAA
>CAZLDP010000213.1:0-5367 GCA_964558145.1 uncultured Prolixibacteraceae bacterium
ATCCCGGATTGGGATGGGGAGTGGCCCTCGGCATCCGGTATACCTGGAACTAATCACAGCGGTGTGACACTGAAAGAGATTCACGGTACACCCTCGATTGGTAATCACCTGGTGTGCCTGTCAATGGCCACCCGGATTGCATTTTTACAGACCGGGCAAAACTCCTCCGAAACAATGCTCTTCATCCGGCATTCCTGCATGGGGCTGTAGATCCCTTTAGCGAGGTAACCTCCTCCTTCAAAGGCGCCGGTTGCCACAGCATAACGGGCAGTCCGGGGAGTCGGTACCGGTATGGTGTCGGGTACAAGTTCCGCCCATTTGGAAGAAAAATCGACCAGCGTGGTCAGGTTGGGTTCCCAGGGTTCGATGCTCAGATTGTAATAATCTACGTATGCCACCTCCGAATTGTAATATTCATCACCCAATCCAGCCAGGGCATGACCCAGTTCATGGAGCAGTACCCTGCCGCTTAAAGCATGACCAGAGGTACAAACGGTAAGGAAATTATAAAAACCACCTCCGCCGTAACGTTCAGAGTTGACCAGGACAACAAGGAGGTCCCATGGCACACCGGCTACAGCATCATAGATGGAGCGCATGTCGCTTGAGGTCAGGTAACGGTCGATATTGAAAGTAAAAAACGTGGAATTAAACCGGGTATTCCGGTAAAGTCCTTCACCAGGAACATCCGTTCCACTTTCCGTTGAAGGAGTCCACATTGCACTGATGTTGAATTTCTCCCGGTTCTCCCTGAAAGGACTCACCGTCATGATATATTCGCTCAACCGCGTCGCATCCAATACAAATTTTTCTTTTTCTTCAGCAGTATAACCCTCCGACAGGAAAATCAGATCAACATGCGATTCCGGAGGGCCATTGTCCAGCACACGGATCACTTCACCTGCCGCAGGGGTTTCCTTGTGGATGAAATAATCGCCAGGATCGACAACTGTTTCGAATACCTTATCGAACGTTCCCTGCCAGTTTCTGGATTCGACCGATAGGTGCACCCGCTTTTTTGGAAAGGGAAAAAACAAGGCCTGGTCAAAAGCCTGATAGGTGGTCTTAGCCCCTTCAGTGGTCTGCCATTCCTGAAACAGGGTACAGAACCCCCTGCTGAAGATCACTTCTCCGGAAGCTTCATCAGTGATCCGAAATCTGAAAGTTCCATACGAAAATGGTTCCACCAGATTGACTTTTGATCCTGCCCATTGCGGTTCGCAGCTTACCAAAAGCGGATAGATCCTTGTTTCTTCCTGATTACCCGCGAGTATGAAGTTGTATCGAATTCTCTCCGCTGTGAAATAATCATCATACCGGATCTGTGACCAGGACAATTTCCACCCCATAAACGCCGCCACAAGAAATATAAGTCTGATTATCCCGCTCATTTTTATTATTTTTGCTGTTAAATATAGTAGAAAGAACACCATCATGGGACACCACCTTTACAAAATATTGCTCGACCTGTTCCGGAGAGTCGACTTTATGGCCGGCCTGGCAAAGCCCCTGGCAGCCCTGTCAGTGATTGTGGCTATTCTCCTGGTAGCCTGGCTGGCTTTTTTGATCACCCGGTATATTTTAAACCACTGGATCCTTAAAATTGTCAGAAAAACCAGAACCGAATGGGATGATATTTTGGTCAGGAACAAGGTATTTAACGCCCTGGCACATCTGGTCCCCCTGTTTATAATTTACAACAGCGCTTATTTTGCCACTCCCGTTCCGGATATTCCGATGGGTGAATATGGTGCGGATGAAGCAGCGCTGATGCTGGCCGATTACTATTTTTCCCTGGGTCCGTTTCTGATGAAAATAGCCCATATTTATTTTGTATTCACCTTTGCATACATTGCGGTCAAGTTTCTGAATGCGGTTAACGAAATATACATGACGGGACCCTATGCCATGCACCGTCCTATTAAAGGGTACCTTCAACTGGTTCAGATCCTCATCGCTTTTCTGGCCGTCATCATCGTGATAGCCATCCTGATTGGCAAGGATCCGTCGGTTCTGATAGCCGGACTGGGAGCCATTGCTGCGGTTCTCATGCTGATCTTCAAGGATACCATCCTGGGATTTGTGGCCTCCATCCAGCTCTCAGTCAATGACATGCTGAAGCTGGGTGATTGGATTGAGATGCCGGGGCGCAATACCGACGGAACCGTGTTAGATATCTCCCTCACTACCGTGAAGGTACAGAACTGGGACAAAACCATTACAACCATCCCTACCTATGCGATGGTTTCAGAATCCTTCACCAACTGGAAAGGTATGCAGGAATCGGAAGGGAGACGTATCAAACGATCGATTTTCATCGACATGTACTCCATTCAGTTTTGCACCCCTAAAATGCTGGAACATTTTAAAAAGTTTGAGGTGATTCGCGATTATGTGACCCATATGGAGGAGGAGGTTACCCGCTACAACCAAAACCACCACCTTAGTGAAGATGATGTTCTGACAGGATTACGTCAGACCAACATTGGAGTATTCCGGAAATACCTTGAACTGTACCTGAAAAAAAATCCCCTGATCAACAACCAGATGACCTTCCTCATCCGTCAGTTGCAACCTACAGAAAAGGGACTTCCCATTGAAATTTATGTGTTCAGCAAAGAAAAGGTATGGGCAGATTATGAGAAATTGCAAAACGACATCTTTGACCACATTTTTGCGGTTATCCCGGAATTCGGGCTCAAAATCTTCCAATCTCCGGCTGGTACCGATATGCGCTCGGCATTTCAGCAATCGTAGCTTAAGCAGTAAACTACACAAGACCCCATGTTCTTATCCTCTAAACGAAGGGATACAATGCCACCGTGGTGCTGTTACACTTTTTATGTTATTAAGCATCAAATCTTATAAAAGAACAATAATTATTAACTTAGCAATCTAAAATGTAAATTTAACAGAAATCACGCCTTATGATTACAGATGAATTTGCAGAGACTGCCGCTGACATTGACCTGCTGGACGAGAAAATTTTGAAAATGATTACCCGGAATGCCAGAATTCCTTTTCTGGAAGTGGCCAGAGAGTGCGGTGTTTCAGGTGCAGCCATCCACCAGAGGGTCCAAAGGCTTCTCAACATCGGCGTTGTATCCGGAAGTGAGTTTGTTGTCAACCCCCAGAAACTGGGTTACAACACATGTGCTTATATGGGCATCTACCTTGACAAAGCCACATACCATGGCAAGGTAGTGGCGGAACTGGAGAAAATCCCGGAAATAGTAGAATGCCACTATATTACAGGGCAGTATGCGATCTTCGTCAAGGTACAGACTAAAACCAATAAACATCTGAAAAAACTGATCGACCAACAGATTCAGATTATTGAGGGCATCTCCCGTACTGAGACCTTCATTTCGCTTGAGCAGGAATTCAAGAGACAGGTACCGATAAAATAGAGTGAAACAGACTTGCCATGACATTAAGAAACAATCTCGATGAAGTTGATCTGAGGATTCTGGAGATTATCAGCCGCAATGCTCGGATACCTTTCAAGGATGTGGCTGCTGAAGTGGGTATCTCAAGGGCCGCCGTTCACCAGCGGGTTAACCGGATGGTTGACCTGAATGTGATAACAGGATCGGGATATTATGTCAATCCCAAGAAAATCGATTACCGTACCTGCACCTACATTGGCATTTTTCTTGAAAAAGGAGGAATCTATGCGGATGTGGCCGAAAAACTGAAGGGAATCCAGGAAGTGGTGGAATGCCATTACACCACCGGACAATACGGCATATTCATCAAGGTGTATGCAAAGGACAATGAACATCTCAAAAGACTCCTGAGCGACCATATTCAGAAGATTCCGGGAATCTCCAGTACAGAAACCATTATTTCGCTTGAGGAAACCTTCCGCAGGACACTACCGGTCTACCCGTAAAAAAATCTTGCGGATTAAGTCTTTAACAATCAACACACAGTGTTCAGGTTTTATAACCGGTCACCGATTACTGAGAAAAGCGGAGTCGAAGTTCTGACGAGGACGGTAACTGTTCAGAGATTTCTCTGGCGTATAGCTTCGTAAACCATCAGCGATGCAGCCACGGATACGTTAAGCGATCCGATTTGTCCAAGAATGGGAATTTTGACCAGATCATCAGCTTTCCTGAGCAAGGCCGGGGAGATACCGATATCTTCAGCGCCCATAATAATGGCCAGCGGCCCTGACATTCCAGCCCGGGTATACAGGGTATTTCCCTTTTCTGTTGCGGCTATAATTTTTACTCCCGATTCCCTTAAAAAGTCACATTCAGCCACCAGACTGGCAGCCCGGCACACCGGCACCAGGTGGAGGGCTCCGGCCGAAGTTTTCATGGCATCATCCCCCACCCTGGCAGCCCCCTTATCCGGAACTACCACTGCATGGACACCGGCACATTCTGCCGACCGGATAATCGCCCCGAAATTGCGTACGTCGGTAATATGGTCGAGGATCAAAAGGAGTGGCGTTTCTCCCTTTTCCCAAATTCCGGGAAGGATATCGGCAAGCTGGTGAAATTCCACAGAAGCGATTAGGGCAATGACTCCCTGATGATTTTTCCGGGTAATGCGGTCGAGTTTTTCCTGCGGAACAAACTGAAAAACGATCCGGTGATCCCTGATCAGCATAAAAAGCTCATCAAAGAGGTCATTGCTCAGTCCGTTCCGCAATAACACCTTGTCGATCGGTCTTCCAGCCTTGATTGCCTCTATAACCGTCCGGGTACCGAAAATAAAATCACTATCCATTACCACTGTTTTTTTGATTTCCATGTTTCCAACTCTTCGTGTGCCTTCTCCCATTGGGTGAATGCATCACCCAACTCCTGCTTCACCCTTTCATAATCGAGGAACACTTCGCCGGAGGTGATTTTGGAAGAGTCCGACAGCAAGGCATCCATGGAAGCAACAGCCTCTTCCAACTCCGATATCCGGTTCTCGATGGCAGTAATCACTTTCTCCATACGGGTAATCTCCCTGTTGATACTTTTCTTCTCTTCGAAGGTTAGCTCCCTGGCGGGTTTGGTACTGGAAATCCTCTTCTCGGCTTCCGTCAACCGGTTCTCCGGAGATTTTCCGTTCATCGTTCCGGCGCCGTTTCTACCCTTAACAGTTTCAGGCAGTTCGCCGGTTGCCGGTCTGAGGGAATCAGATTCAAGGGACTCTTCCCCCTTCATACCGCTAATCTCAAGGTCACGCAGTGACTCCATTTTCTTCCTCCGGAGAAAATCATAAATTCCCCCCAGATGCTGTTTTACCTTCCGGTCACGAAACTCATAGACGCAGGTAACCAACCCGTCGAGGAATTCCCTGTCGTGAGAAACCACCAGAATGGTGCCATCGAAAGCAATGAGCGCTTTTTTAAGCAGCTCT
>CAZLDP010000214.1:0-5360 GCA_964558145.1 uncultured Prolixibacteraceae bacterium
GAACTGAACGAACTCTATGAAACGGTAAAAAAGAGTCCCATCGTCTTTCAGTTGGGACACCAGATAACGCAGAGTGTCGTCTTTAAACAGGCCAGGGAGATCATGAAAAAGGAGATCCTGGGAAAAATAACCCTGGTGGAAACCACCTCGAACCGTAATACGGCCAACGGAGCCTGGATCAGGCATCTCGACGCCAACGGCAACCCAAAGCCTGGGGATGAATCCACCATCGACTGGTTACAGTGGCTGGGCGAAACGCCTTATTTCCCATTCAGTGTCGACCGGTTTTACAACTGGACCAAATGGTTTGCCTACGACACCGGTCTGATTGGTCAGTTGTTTACCCATGAATACGATGCAGTCAACCAACTGCTGAAGATCGGTATTCCCTCTTCGGTGGTTTCTTCCGGAGGAATATACTACTGGAAAGACAACCGCGAAATGGCCGATTCCCTCCACTGTGTCTTTGAATACCCCGACAAGGATCTCACCTTGTTGTACAGCGGCAATTTGGCTTCAAGCCGGAGCCGCGGAAGGGTCTTTATGGGTCATGATGCCTCCATGGAACTAGGAAACAACATCATGATTACGGCCGACCGCAACTCGACCAAATACCAGAAAGGAATCGCTGCGGGAGTGATCGACACCAATTCTCCTATGCTCACCTATAACCCGGGAGCCGGCCAGATCGATGCGGTGACCTCTGCCTCCGATAAATACTATGCCGCAAGAGGACTGACCACTACCCTGATCAACGGACGTTCGGTCGATGTAACCCACCTCCACATCAGGGAATGGCTCAATTGTATCCGCAACGGGGGAACTCCCAGCGCAAACATCGATATGGCCTATGATGAAGGGATAACCTGCATCATGGCCCATCGCTCGTATGTGGAAAAAAGGCGAATAGAATGGGATCCCGTGAACCGTAAAATAGTTTAAAAAAATAGATATATAGCTTTCCAATATTTCTCAGGATGGATAAAAAGACGTCTTTTATTTCGATTGCCCTTGTGGGCTTAATGTTTTTTATTTTTGGATTTGTTTCTTGGGTAAACGCGATACTGATCCCCTATTTCAAGATCTCGCTTGAGCTGACCCATTTTCAGTCGTACCTGGTGGCGTTCGCCTTTTACATTGCTTATCTGGTAATGTCGGTGCCGGCCTCTTTGCTGCTCGAAAAGGTTGGTTTCAAGAAGGGGATGATGATAGGGTTCTTTATCATGGCGGCGGGCGCTTTTTTGTTTGTGCCCGCAGCGCTCTTGCGTACCTATGGTCTCTTTCTCGCAGGACTTTTTTCAATAGGAACTGGACTGGCCATCCTTCAAACGGCTGCCAATCCTTACATCACCATCATAGGACCCATCGACCGGGCTGCACAACGAATCAGTATCATGGGGATTTGCAATAAACTGGCCGGCATTTTGGCCCCGCTGATATTTGCGGCTGTGGTACTTAAAGTGACCGATAACGAATTGTTCACAGCCTTGAAAGAGGGGACAATTTCTGATTTCGACAAGGACATTGCTCTCGAAAACCTGATCAGGAGGGTAATCATTCCCTACAGCGTGCTGGGTTTCTTTTTATTCCTGGTCGGGTTGCTGGTCTATTTTTCTCCGCTTCCCGAGATCAATACCACCCAGGCCAACAAAGAGGAGGATGGCGATGGACATCACGGGAAGACCAGCATCTGGCAGTTCCCCCACCTGATCCTCGGTGCCTTAGCCATCTTCTTCCACGTAGGGTCGCAGATCATTGCCATCGACACCATCATCGGTTACGCCCAGTCGATGGGCTTAACCCTGCTCGAAGCCAAAACCTTCCCTTCCTACACGCTTGGGGCTACCATGATCGGTTACCTTTTCGGCATTATCCTCATTCCCAAGTATATCTCTCAGCGTAATGCACTGATTGTGGTTACCTTGTTGGGAACCATCTTGTCCGTTTTGGTGATGCTCACCCATGGGGAGGTGAATTTCCTGGGTCACCGCGTCGACATATCCATATGGTTCCTGGTGGCATTGGGATTGCCCAATTCGCTGATTTATGCCAATATCTGGCCCCTGGCCATCAAGGGATTGGGTCGGTTTACCAAATTAGGGTCATCACTTCTGGTCATGGGATTGTGCGGAAATGCAATCTCCCCGGTGATCTACGGACGGCTTGCTGATGTATGGAGCATTCACGGTGCCTATATCATTTTGTTACCCTGTTACCTCTATCTTGTCTTTTTTGCCCTCTACGGCTACAAGGTCAAACATTGGACGCCGGTAAAGGCAGCAGCACACCATTCCTAAAATTTCGGATATGACACAACGACTGAAAATCGCCAACGGAAGAATTCTTACTCCCTACCGGTTTATCCAAAACCATGCTGTATGGATTGAGGGGAAGATGATTGTGGCCATTGAGCCTGAAGATGTTCCCTTTGAGGGGGCTGAAGTGATCGATGCGGGAGGAAGGTATGTGACTCCCGGTTTTATCGACATACATACGCATGGTGCCGGAGGTCACGACTTTATGGACGGAACCGTGGAAGCTTTTTTAGGCGCTGCGGAAATGCATGCCCGCCATGGAACCACTGCCCTTATACCCACCACGCTGACCAGCGAAATGGAGGAACTCCATCATACCCTCTCCATCTTCAGGGAAGCCTCTGCTCTGAACCGGAAAGGGGCCTGCATGTTAGGAATGCACCTTGAAGGGCCCTATTTTTCACTCAATCAGTCGGGAGCACAGGATCCCAGGTACATTCACGATCCCGACCCGGCAGAATATGAGACCATCGTGGAACGATACAAGGACATCATTAGGTGGAGCGCCGCCCCGGAATTGAAGGGAGCCATGGAATTCGGCCGGTTCATGTCCCGCCATGGCATCCTTCCCTCCATTGCCCATACCGATGCCATCTATGAAGAGGTGATCGAGGCCTTCGAAAACGGTTTTACCCATATGACGCACCTTTATTCGGCCATGTCGGGGGTAACCCGGCGGAATGCTTACCGTTATGCCGGAGTGATTGAAAGCGCCTTCCTTATCGATGAGATGACTGTGGAGATCATTGCCGACGGGATTCATCTCCCGCAAAGCCTGCTCCGGCTGATCTATCAAACCAAGGGTCCCTCCCGGATAGCCCTGGTAACCGACTCCATGCGGGCAGCAGGAATGCCCGAAGGGCCCAGCATTCTGGGTAGCCTCAAAGGGGGACAGGAAATCATCGTGGAAGACGGAGTGGCCAAAATGCCCGGGCGCCAAGCTTTTGCAGGCAGTGTGGCTACCGCCGACAGACTGGTGAGAACCATGGTGAACCTCGCGGGGGTAAACCTGCGGGAAACCATTCAGATGATCACCTCCACACCGGCACGAATCTGCGGAGTTTATGACCAGCGGGGAAGCCTCGCAGTGGGAAAACTTGCCGATCTGGTCATTTTTGACGATCAGATCACCATTTATAAAACCATTATCAATGGAACAGTAGTTTGCTCAGAATATCAAAATTATGCTTAACGGAGTCGCACAAGGCGGACCGAAGACGATTCAGGACAACATTATTATTTGATAATAAAATGGAAAAGACTTTTTACATTGATCAGTTGCATGTCAATGCATTTGAAACCCGCGACGAGATGGCAGAAAATGCTGCCTTGAAAGCCGGGGGTCAAATCATCTCCCTGCTTCAGATAAAACCCTATCTGAACATCATCTTTGCTGCAGCCCCTTCGCAGGATGAGTTTCTGAAGGCACTGATTGAATATCCCGGAATCGACTGGCAGAGAATCAATGCCTTTCATATGGATGAGTATATCGGATTGTCGAAAGATGCTCCGCAAAGTTTTGGCAACTACTTGAATAAACGGGTTTTTTCCAAAGCGCCTTTCCGTTCGGTTTATTATATCCGGGGAGATGTGACTGATCCTGAGGGAGAAGCCCGCCGGTATGAACTTCAGCTTAAAGAAAATCCTCCCGATATTGTATTTATGGGAATCGGAGAGAATGGCCATATCGCGTTTAACGATCCCCACGTGGCTGATTTCAGGGATCCGGATGGCGTAAAAATAATCTCCCTCGATCTGGTCTCGAGGCAGCAGCAGGTCAACGACGGATGTTTCAGCGAACTTTCACTGGTACCCGAAAAGGCCATCACACTTACCATCCCCATGCTGGTGAGTGCACCGCTCATTTTCTGCGTCGTCCCGGGGAAAACCAAAGCCACTGCCGTTTTGAACACGCTTACACAGCCCATCGTGGAAGCTTATCCTGCCACCATCCTCCGGACCCATCCTGCCGCAGAACTCTATATCGATGCCGACAGTGCCGTCAGCTTTGCCGGGGTTTTTGAAGCCAATCCTGAATTGAAGAATTTACAACCGATAAGCTGAGCCGCTATGAAGATAGGACGCCGGAGTTTTCTCAGACAAACCACACTTACCTCCACGGCAATCGCCCTTGCAGGGCCTTATGCCGCATTGGGCAGCGAAAAAAAGCGCATTGAGTCTTCCTATGAGATCATGGAGAAGATGCGGAAATACAGGAAGTTTGATGCCCATGCCCATGTAGGGATGAACCGCTCTCATCCCGATGACGCGGCCAGGCAGATCGATGAAAACGACCGTCTGGGGATTGAGTGGGCTTCTATCTCTTATCCGGTGCTGAGCAGGGAGGTTCCATTCAGACCGGAGGAAGCCAGGGAAAACAACGATGTCATCTACAAGGCCATGAAAAGGTTTCCCAACCGCTTTATCGGCTTCTTCACCCTGAATCCCCACTTCCCAAAAGAGTCGCTTGAGGAAATCAAACGGTGTGTCGACCTCGGCTTCAGAGGCTATAAGGGTTATTTACAGGTAAAGATAAATGACCCTCTCTACTATCCGATTATTGAAAAGCTGATCGACCTGAAAATGATCTGTCTCATGCATGCCGAATGTGAAATTGGCGTGGGTGGGCATCGCATGAAATATGACATCGGCGAAAAGGCTTTTGCCACCATTCCGGAAGATATGATAGAGGCGGCACGTCGTTATCCAGAAGCCATTTTTCAATGGGCCCATATTGGGGGTGGCGGCGACTGGGAGTATATGTGCAAGAGCTTTGCCGATATTCCCAATATTTATGTGGATTGTTCAGGAAGTAATAACGAGGAGGGAATCGTTGACGGGGCTATCCGGATTCTGGGTGAAGACCGGATTTTCTTTGGCACCGACAACAGTTTCTACCAGGGGGTAGGAAAAATCCTCGCCTCCAATACTTCGGAAGCTCAGAAAAGAAAACTCTTTTTTGATAATTACAACAACATGCTGAGGAAAGGCGGATACCATGTGGCTTGACATCAATGCCTATGTGGGCCACTGGCCCTTTCACCA
>CAZLDP010000215.1:0-5328 GCA_964558145.1 uncultured Prolixibacteraceae bacterium
GTACTTGGCAATCACATCCTTCAATTCAGTGGTAATTGCGACCACTTTATCCTTGGCAGCTTTCAACTGGTCGAGGGTACCCATCAAGTCGCCATTGGCCAGTTTACCGGCAGCTTCAGAAATTGCAGTTTCAACAACACCGATTTCTGTTTTGATGGCCTCAACGGCAGCAGCACCTTCTTTTCCCTTGGGAGCCTGAATAACCAAACCTTTGGCTTCGCCCACCAGGGTGCTCACTTCAACCATCAATGTGTCAATTTCGTTTTTCACTTCCACCTTGCGGGTTTCCACGTTACCTTTCACAGTGGCGGCAGTGGCGGTCAGTTCAGCAACCTTCGCGCTTACAGTTTTGAAGTTGCCAAACAATTTACCTTTCTGCTCTTCAACCATTGTGTTAATGACGTTCATAGAATCCTGCATGGCAGCAAATTCAGTGGGTAAATAAACATCGGCTCCGGCGGCACGTGCATCTTCGATGGCAGCATTAACGGCGTCCAGTTCGGCCTGCGGAACTTTTGCACAACTACTCAGCAATACAACAACGCTGATCATCACAAAACCAAGTACAAATTTGTTTTTCATAACGATTTTAAAATTAATTTTGTTATAGATTTATTTCTAACTGAATTGAAACATCATTGCATACAAGAACCAATTCAGATTGAATTCGGTATTTAGACGAAGGATTTGGTTAAAGTAACAAAAATTTGAAAAAAATCTTAATAACTCTTATATTATTGTAATCCAGATAAGTGAAAGATGAAATGCGGGAAGTAAACCCCATAGCATTAAAGGATGAGGAGATTGTGCATAAGATTTAGCATGAGGGCAAGCCGAAAGTATTCGAAATTCTCTACCGCCGGTATTATAAAAAGATCGTGGACAAGGTCTTTAGTTTTTTGAAAAACCGAAAGGCGGCAGGCGACTTTTCGAATGATATCCTTACGCGGGTTTACGAAAAGCTTCCGGGGTTCAAGGGGAATTCCGCCTTTTCCTCCTGGGTTTATTCCATCACTTACAATTACTGCATCGACTACATGCGGTTGCAGAAGAAACTTCATTACCCCGACTGGAACCGGACCAATGCAATTCCGGAAATTCCCGATGAATCGGAGGAGGATCTTTCAGGCGCCAGTTTCGAGAATGTAATGACCATTCTTGACCTGATCCATCCGGAAGAGAAGGCGTTGTTGCTGATGAAATACCAGGATGAGCTTTCGCTGAAAGAGATTGGGGCAACCCTTCGCATCAGTGAGGATGCTGTGAAGATGCGCCTCAAGCGGGCCCGTACCCGTGTTTTTTATTTGTACAGGGAGAGGTATTCCTGATAAAAAGTGGATTCCGACTGTTACTTTTCTCCATTTTCTTCGTCCATAGCTAAAATAATTGCATGAAGTCGATTTTTGAACATATCGTTCCACGGAATGAATTTTCTCCACCGGAGAAAGTGGTCCGTTCGTTGGAGGAGAACTTCGGCACTTTTCTGAACGTGGAGTGGTTTGAGGAAGATGGATTGTATGAAGCGGTATTTTATCACGACGAAATGGAGTGCATTGCCCTTTTTGACAAGGAAGGGGTGTTGCAAGTGTATAAGCGCAACCTGGCGCTGCACCGTGTAAGTAAGGCTGTGGCCAATCAGGCTGCCGCGGTGGGAGAGTTGATGAACCTGATTGAAATCACGCAACATGGAAAGCTCTATTTTGAGATCATTGCGCGGGACAAATACCTTGACCGGTTTTTTCTTTTGTTGGAGGAGGATGGTACGGTAATTGAAAAGCGGAAGCTCTGAAAAAAGCGAAGAGGCTGTTGTTCCCGACAGCCTCTTCGCTTTTTTGGGGTGGAGGACCGGGGTCGAACCGGCGACCTTCGGAACCACAATCCGACGCTCTAACCAACTGAGCTACATCCACCATGTGATTTTGCGCTGCAAAGATATGTTTTTTTCATTTTCCCCAAAGGGGTGAAGTGAGAATCTTCTGAAAAAACCATTCATCTTTCCATCCCTTCAGGGTATTCAGCCATTTTTTCCGGATACCGGTCAGGTCATAACCGGCTTTCTGGAAGAGGTCGATACTTGGGGTGTTGTCTTCGGCGATGGAGGCAAAGAGCTGCCGGAGTCCCACCACTTCGAGGGCGTAGTGGTCGAGGATGTGAAGGGTGTCGGAGGCATAACCCTGCCTGCGGTCTTCCTCCCGGTAGATCAGGATGCCCACCCCGGCACGTTGATGGAAGAGGTCGATGTCGTACAAGTCGGCTGCTCCCACAGGCCTCCCTTCCCGGTTTTCGATGATCAGGCGCACCTGCCTGTTTTCGAAGAAGTCGCGTTTGCTCTCTTCCAAATACCGGGCCAGCACAAACTGGGAGAAAGGTACCCGGGTATTACTCAGTTTCCACAAACCGACGTCGTTTTCCCACTCGTAAAGCAGGTCGATATCTTCGGGTTCCGGGGCCCGGAGCCTCACATTTCCGTATGTAAGCCCTTTAGCCATGTGGGGTGTGATCGAGTTTTCCGAGGTTGCGAAGTACCAGTTCCAGATCGTGCTTCATCCTGTAATCCTTGGCGTACATAATATTGATCTGTTTGATACGGGAAGGAGACAGCGTATCGTTCGGAAACAGCATCCCGGGATGGAGCACTCCCTTTCTTAAAGGAGGAAGGGCTGCATCTTCACCTTCCGGAATATAACCTACCCATGAAAGCCTGCCCGACAATACTTTTGCGATGTGGAGGAACAGTCTGCCTTTCCGTTTTACGAACCAGAGCAGGAGAGGGGAGGCGAGCAGGAGCAGGAGCGCGAGAGTGATATCGAGAAATCGCTTTGCCTGCCGGTTATGACTGGCCGATATGGCGTTGATGTTGACCAGGTAAAGGTCGCCGGCCGTGTGGATGGAATTGCTCCCTATGATACTCAGGCTTTCGGGAGGGGCAATCTTGTAGTCGACATCCAGGTCGGCGAGATCGAGCATGGCGCGGATGATTTCCCCTGAAGTGAGCGTTCCGGCACAGAAGATGATCTCTTCGATGCGGTTGATCCGGATGATCTCCCTAAGCTGTTCTGCAGAACCCAGATAATCGTCCGGAGGATCACCGGGATTAAGGGAGACGTATCCCGTCACCACGGTTTTTGCCGGTGATTGTTCGAGGAGTGCTTTTACCCTGGCTGCCTCGGGAAGATGCCCGGCAATGGCGATCCGTTTCGGCCGTTCAATGTCAAGCTCAAAACCGCTGATTTTCATCCTGCTGAGAAAAAGGCGGAGCAGGGGCAGCAATAATACGGCCCACAGGGTGCCAGCCAATATCATCACCCGGGAAAAGCGGAGCGATTCACTGATGAGCGAATAGGCGATCAGCAGGGTAACCGAGCCCCAGATCAAACCCCTGACTACCTTGTATAGGCTGACGGGTTGTCTGTATCCTCCCGAAAGTTTGATCCCTGCCAGCCAGAAAAGGATATAAGCGGGTACCACCCATTTCAGGTAGAGGGGAGGATAATAGCCGGGCTCGAACATCACCCTTTCCCACAGGGGGAGCAATGCCCTGAACCCCGCATAGATGAAGAGCGCATCGAGCAAGGGCAGGAAGATGCGACGCACCAGCCGCTGCATGATGGCGATCGATGCCCTGAACCAGATGGCCAAATGGATGAAAAAGATGTACATCCTGGCGTTTCCGGCCGTGAAATGTTTCCGGGCAAAGATGATCATGGCATTGTAGAAAACCTTCACATAATTGATGCTCTCCTTCCGCGTGCTTTCTCCCTTGTAGTGAATGATGGTAGTCTCCGGGAAATAGTAATTCCGGTATCCTGCCAGCACAAGGCGGTAACTCAGGTCAATGTCCTCGCCATACATGAAAAAGGCTTCATCCAGCAGTCCGGTTTTCAGGAGCGCCTCCCTGCGCAGCATCATAAAAGCCCCGCTCAGTACGTCCACAGGAGCCGTCTCGTTTTCGTCAAGAAAAGTTAGGTGGTATTTCCCGAACCGGCGTGAATGGGGAAAGAGCCGGGAGAGCCCGAATATTTTATAGAAAGCCACCCAGGGAGTGGGGAAACCCCTCTTGGACTCGGGAAGAAACCTGCCCTTTCCGTCGATCATCTTCACCCCAACGCCTCCGGCGTCAGGGTGTTCCTCCATGAACCGGATCACCTTCACCAGGGTATCTTCTTCAACCACGGTGTCAGGATTGAGCAGAAGGATGAAATCGCCCGTTGATTCCTTGATGGCCTGGTTGTTGGCCGCTGAAAAACCTGCGTTGTGGTGGTTCTCGATCAGCCTGGCTTCCGGAAATTTCTCGCGTACCATATGGCATGAACCATCTACCGAGGCATTGTCGACCACGAATAACTCGTGTTCTATAGTCCGGGCAGCCTTAACGACCGAATGGAGGCATTGTTCGAGGAAGTGCCTGACATTGTAGTTGACAATGACGATCGAAAGCTTCATGGTGGATCTGCCGGAAAGGACAAATTTAAGGGTTTATCCCCAATAATCCCTGTAGAGCATTTATTTTTGAGGCCGAAAGGGTTATTTCACGCCTTGTTCGAAGTCGATGCGGTTAAGGATGGAGCGGCCCAGGGTAATCTCATCGGTGTATTCCAGGTCGTCGCCTACAGGGATGCCCCGTGCCAGGGTGGTGATCTCGATCCCGGAGGGCTTCAGCTTCCTGAAAATGTAGTAGTTGGTGGTATCCCCTTCCATGGTGGCAGGTAAGGCCAGAATTACCTCCTTAATGCCTCCTTCTTCCACCCTTCTGACCAGCGAGTCAATCTCCAGATCAGAAGGGGCAATGCCGTCCATGGGCGAAATGATTCCTCCTAATACATGATACAATCCGTGGAATTGCTGGGTCTGTTCGACCGACATCACGTCGCGGATGTTTTCCACTACGCAGATAAGAGAAGTATTGCGCGAGGGATTGGAGCAGATGGTGCAAACCGGTGTGTCGGAAATGTTGTGGCAGATCTGGCAGTGTTTGATTTCGTTGCGCAACCTGATGAGGGTATTCCCGAAATACTCCACATCGGAAGGTTCCTGGCGCAAAAGGTGAAGGACCAGTCGAAGTGCCGATTTGCGGCCTATTCCGGGGAGCCTCGAAAATTCATTCACCGCATTTTCGAGTAGTTTCGATGAATACCGGTCGGGTGACATGGCGAAAGTCTTTAAGAATTGGAAAAAGTAAAAAGACAAATGTAAAAAGTTTTGGGGTTTTTGCGGGCTGAAAGCCCGGCTTAATTCAGCCCGGGGCATCGCCCCGGGAAGGCGAACGTTCATCATCCGCCGGCGCCCTGAAAGGGCAAATCATTCGGTAAATAAACAGCGTTTATCATC
>CAZLDP010000216.1:0-5312 GCA_964558145.1 uncultured Prolixibacteraceae bacterium
GGAAGGTGATCTCCCTCCGTTTCTCCTCCTGATCCTGCCATCCTCATCCTCTTTCTTATCTCCTATTACTGATTTGTATAGTATTTTAATTCAATATCCAATAATCTTGATACCAATGAGCACCGAAAAAGTACTTGAAGTAATGAAAAATGCGGGCAAAGCCCTGAAGGCAGGGGAAATCGCCGAAGCTGCGCAACTTGACAAAAAAGAAGTTGACAAAGCGATGAAGACCCTCAAGGCAGAGGGAAAAATTACCTCTCCAAAAAATTGTTACTGGCAACCTGCATAAGGAAATGAAGAAAGCCGTCACAAAAATGCGACGGCTTTTTTTTGGTTTGATACGACAGGCATACAGCACAGGCAAACCACACGCCGAAATCTCCGATGATACGGTAAAAGTTGAACATCAAAAGAAGTCCCATGGTGGGTTCTCCCCGCCAGAAGAACAAGAATTCCGGAAAACCGGTCCCAATGCGGCAACCACAGTGTCAACGGTGTTTTAGAGCATATTTCGTTCTTTCCTGGAATGGATAGTTAATCTGTACCCGCTTAGATATAACAATTGATCAGTTGTTCAAACAGTTCCTGTTTTCCACTGATCTGCAAGGGTTCACCCATCTCCAGGGCAGTCTGGCAAAGATCAGTCAGGGTAAGTTTTCCAGCTTCAAAGTCGGCGCCCTTTCCGGAATCGAATGAGCTGTACCGTTCTTTACGGCGAAGCAGATAATCCGACTCATTCAGGATTCTGTCGGCCACAACCAGTCCCCTAGCGAAGACATCCATCCCCGAAATATGAGCAATGAAGATATCCTCCAGATCGGTGGAGTTGCGCCGTGTTTTCGCATCGAAATTAATCCCCCCTTTGGTGAATCCTCCGGCCTGGATGATCTCCAGCATGGCTTCGGTAATTTCATAAATGTTGGTGGGGAATTCATCGGTATCCCATCCATTCTGATAGTCCCCCTTGTTGGCGTCGATCGATCCTAACAATCCGGCATCGGCAGCCACTCGCAGTTCATGGGCAAAGGTATGTCCTGCCAGGGTGGCATGATTCACTTCCACATTGATTTTAAAATCGCTGTCAAGTCCGTTTTTACGCAGGAACCCGATTACCGTGGCCACATCAAAATCGTACTGGTGTTTGGTTGGTTCCATCGGTTTGGGTTCCACCAGGAAAGTACCGTTAAAACCCTGTTTGCGTCCATAATCGCGGGCTGCCGACAGGAAAAGTCCCATGTGCTCCAGCTCCCGCCTGGTATTGGTATTGTGAAGGCTCATATAGCCTTCCCTTCCTCCCCAGAAAACATAACCGGTGCCTTCCAGGGCAATGGTGGCATCAATGGCATTTTTAACCTGTACCGCGGCATGGGTTACCACGTGGAAGTCGGGATTGGTGGATGCGCCGTTCATGTAGCGGGGATTTCCAAAGACGTTGGCGGTACCCCAAAGCAACTTCACCCCCGTAGCCTGTTGCCGCTCTTTAGCCAGTTCCACCATCTTTTCCAGCCTCTTCGCGATCTCAAAGACCGACCCGTTGCCCACCACGTCTGTGTCGTGGAAGCAGTAGAAAGGAACTCCCAGCTTGGTAATGAATTCAAAAGCAGCATCCATCCGGGCCTTGTTGCGTTCCATCAGGTCCGAAGGTTCATCCCAGGGAAAAATCTGGGTTCCAGGACCGAAAGGATCTTCACCGGTTCCGCAGAAGGTGTGCCAGTAAGCTACTGCAAACCGGAGATGGTCCTTCATCTTCTTCCCTGCCACAATCCTGTTCTCGTCGTACCATTTGAAAGCCAAGGGATTCCTGGAATCAGGGCCTTCAAATCTGATCTTTCCTATTCCGGGAAAGTACACTTTGTTGCCTGTAAAAAAATCCATCATTCTATAAGATTAAAAGATATTAGACTAAAAGACATCCAAGAAAGAGATGTAATCTTCAGCGTTCGTGTATAGCGTGTTCATCGAGTTCATCCCTGTTAATTCATACCGCCTCATCGACGATCAGGTGAGTCAGGAGGGAGGTGCCAACCTCAACCCTGATCCTGTTTTTTCCTCTCTTCCAGTCTGCTTTTCAGCAACTCGAGCCATGCGCTGTATGGCCGGCTAAGTTGTGCAGCCAGCGCCGGATCAGGCAGTATGGTCTCTATTTTCCTGAGGTTGCTGAATGCCTCGCCGGGTGAGGCATAAAATCCGCAGCCTATACCTGCCCCGCGCGCTGCTCCCGCGGCCCCATCGGTATTGTACAACTCGATGGCAGCTCCAGAAATGGAAGCAAGGGATTCCCTGAAAAGAGGACTCAGAAACATATTGGCTTTCCCGGCCCTGATCACCGTTGGGCGGATACCGGTTTGTTCCATCAGATCCATCCCGTATTTGAACGAAAAGACAACTCCTTCCTGGGCTGCCCTGAGGAGATGCCCCGTATGATGAATGTTGAAATTCAGTCCGGCAAAGGTGGCGCCTACATCGCGATTGCGCAACACCCTTTCTGCCCCATTCCCGAAGGGAAGGATGCAAACCCCTTCCGACCCGGCAGGAACCCCGGAAGCCAGCTTATTCATCTCTTCATAGGTCATCCCGTTTGCCAGGTTGTTTTTCAGCCAGGAGTTGAGGATCCCTGTGCCATTGATACAGAGGAGCACCCCCAGCCGGGGGTCGTCACCTGAATGATTGACATGGGCAAAAGTATTCACACGCGATGCGGGATCATAGCGTATTTCCCCGCTGATGCCATAGACCACCCCCGAAGTGCCGGCCGTAGTGGCCACTTCCCCCGGATTCAGTACATTGAGAGAAAGGGCATTGTTGGGTTGATCTCCGGCACGGTAACAAACCGGTGTCCCTACCTGAAGCCCCAACTCCCCTGCAGCCGCCACTGTCAGCCTCCCTTGCTCCCCGAAGGTGGGTACAAGGTCGGGAATAACCGACGGGTCGATCCCGAAATGGTCCAGCACCATGGAGGAGAGCCCGTTCAGGCTGAAATCCCACAGGATGGCCTCCGAAAGCCCGCTGAGGGTGGTTTTTGCTTCTCCGGTCATCCGCATGGCTATATAATCACCCGGAAGCATGATTTTATGCAACCGGTTGTAGGAAGCTGGTTCGTGCTCCTTTACCCAGAATAATTTGGATGCTGTGAAATTTCCCGGGGAATTGAGCATGTGCGACAGGCAACGCTCCTCCCCCAAGGACTTAAAAGCAGCATCCCCCAAAGCAGCAGCCCTGCTGTCACACCAGATGATGGAAGGCCTGATTACTTCCATCGACCGGTCGACCATTACCAGACCTTGCATCTGATAGGAAATACCAATGGCGCCAATGGCGGAAGGGCTTATACCCGAAACCAAAAGTACCTCTGACAGCGCCAGTTTCAGGTTTTCCCACCACATGACCGGATCCTGCTCGGCCCAACCTGACCGCAAGGCGCTGATTTTCATCTCCCTGGAAGGATAAAACGCAGAAGCTGCCACTTCACCTGAATTCCCTTCGATCAACGAAGCTTTCACCGAGGAACTTCCCAGATCAAACCCAAGTAAATACATAGTTCACAATCAATTAGGAATAATTGTAAGTCGCAGAGGACCCATCAGTATCAAAAGTAACCCTTTTTTGATTAATTTTACTCACCTATTGCATTTATCACAATAATCTACCGGGAATGGAAAGTTTAAGAGAACTGGTCAGAAAAAATAGAAGTTACCGCCGCTTTGATCAATCAGCAGAAATTACAACCGGTCAACTGATGAATTGGATCGAACTTGCACGATTTTCAGCTTCGGGAAGGAACATGCAGCCTCTGAAATTCGCGCTGAGTACGGATAAAAAGCTGAACCGTGAGTTGTTCACCCATCTGGCCTGGGCAGGATATCTGACAAATTGGAAAGGGCCGGCCGAAGGGGAAAGACCTGTAGCCTACATTGCCGTACTGCACGATAAACAGGTCAGCGATAAATATTTCTGCGATGATGGGATCGCCATGCAGAGTATCCTCCTTGGCGCAACGGAAGCGGGATACGGAGGATGCATTCTGGGATCGGTGAACCGGAAAAAAGTGGCTGAATTGTTAGAACTCCCGGCCCATTTGGAAATTCTGTGGATGATCGCATTGGGGAAACCTGCCGAAACGGTGGTACTCGACGATGCCGAAGGAGATCAGATCCGGTATTGGCGCGATGAAATGGAGATCCACCACGTACCCAAGCGGAAGCTGGACGACCTGGTGTGGTCGGTTCGTTGACCCGGACCGGAGAAATGGAATCTTCGTGAATTACCCCCTGACAAACAGCGCCTTAATGATATGGGACGCCATTTTGGGATTTTCCTTAAGCCGGCGGGTGGAATACCCAAACCATTTCTCCCCAAAAGGAACATAAACCCTCATCAGGTGGCCCCTGGCAATTACCGAAGCACGCAATTCAGGAGTCACCCCATAGAGCATCTGGAATTCATAAAGATGAGGGGGAACCTGGTATTGATCAATCAGCCTGCAGGCCTGGTCAATCAGATATTTGTCGTGGGTGGCAATCCCTACATAGATCCCGTGCCGGAACATAAACTCAAGCAGCATCAGATAATTGTCCCTTACCTCCTGGCGCCCCTTGTAGGCTATCGCCTCCGGTTCGATATAAATACCCTTGCACAACCTGAAATTGAGGGGCGATCCGGAAGTGTGCATTTCCAACAAGGACTCCAGGTCAGAAAGTGTCCTTCGCATGTAAGCCTGCACCACCAGACCCACACTCCGGGGAAATTCGGCTTTCAACCTGCGGTATAACTCAATCTCCATGTCGACACACTGTGAATCTTCCATGTCGATCCGGATAAAATTGTTCTTTTCAGCAGCCCTTTCTACCACATCCCGGAGATGACGGTAACACTCCTCTTTATCAATAAGCAATCCGAACATCGTCGGTTTGACCGAAAAGTTGCCTTTTATCTTTTCTTCAGTAAAACGGTCAATGATTTTGAGATACTCTATTTTGTTGGTATCTGCCTCTTCAAGGGTATTAATAAACTCACCCAACAGGTCAGAGGTCACCTCCGCCCCCGCTTCATTCAACTCCCGGGATACCCTGATCCCATCGTCGATGGTTTTTCCTGCAATGTAACGGCGTGAAAAAATCCAGATCAAACCTTGTGGAAAATATGGTAAAATACTGGCTATTAATTTATTAAACATCTTACCTGTATTAGTGAATGAAAAAACAACTCAAAATAACTTTATGAGATGTTAAAATTATTACCCCAATCCCCCTTTTTCAATGATGTTTATCAGACCTAAAGTATGATTTTACGCAGGCTTTGAGTATATAATATTC
>CAZLDP010000217.1:0-5297 GCA_964558145.1 uncultured Prolixibacteraceae bacterium
GGTTTCATCCGGTTTTCCATATATTTAGGTTTATCCGGAAGCCGGATTCGGCTTCCGGATTTTTTTAGATAGATCTACAAATATTGTGCAGAAATAGGCTGAATCAAGAAAAATCATTTAGGGTACTCCGGTATCCTTCCGGGAGTCCAGGGAGCGTTGAGTTGATTGAGTAATGCTTCTATAGCAGGAATCTCCTTTTCGGCGATTTGCCGCAGGCGGGCCAGGAGGGGTGGAAATACCTCCTTCAGGATGGAGAGCTCGGCTTTTTCTGCCGGGGTAATTCCTGCGGAGTTGCCGATATGGGCGTTGACGATGTTTCCCAGCCTGGTGTTAAGCGGCACCGGAGCCGGTGGAACTTCTTCCTGGCTGGCTTTGGCGGCGAGTCCGTTGAGGGCAAAGCGGATTTCTTCGAGTTCCCGGGCTGCCTGGCGCGCCTTGTTCATCATTTCCTTACCGGCTTCCGGGGTGGAATAAATCGCCTGTTTGATATGCTCGACCTTTGAGATCAGCTCTCCGGTTAAATGGTCGGTTCCCACGATGGCAACCGCCAATGTACTGACTTCCCGGGCAAAAGCCACATTCTCGTTGTAGTCTGATGCCGGAAGGGTGACGTTGTTAAGTTTTTTTGCGGTGAACTTTACCGGCCCGGCCAGTTTTTTTACTTCCCCCTTCTCCCAAAGTTCCATTTCTACGCTGTAGGTTCCGGGCATAACAGCAATGCCGCCGCGCCGGCCACCTCCCCCGCCGGACTCCACAGGGTTAAACCGGCCGGTGACCCGGGTGATTGTGGGCATCGAATAGCGGAGATCCCAGGTTACCCGGCTGATTCCCTTTGAAGGCGCCCTGTTAAACTGCCGCACGATGTTCCCCTTTTCGTCGCGGATGGTAAAGATCAGATGGGCGCTTTCCTCCATCGCTTCCAGTTCCAGGTCACGCCATCCGGGCTGTGGAATGGGTTTTCCCTCCTTGAACAGCTTTTTCTCGGCTTCCTGCCGCTCTGCTTTCTTCGATTTCGGCGCTTCCTTCAGGTAATAGGTAAAGGTGGCGCCATAATCTGCGTTGGGAGCCATGTAGTAAGTCTGGCCCTGGTTGTCGGGACTGCCGGCATAGTTGAACATGAGCGCATCTTTCACGGCAAAGAGGTGGGCCTCCCTTTCGGTAAGTTCTTTGGAGAGTTCTCGCAGGGGAGCATAGTTGTCGAGGATGTAAAAACCGCGGCCAAAAGTGGCCAGTACCAGATCGGACTCCCTTTGCTGGATAGCGATGTGCCGTACCGCAATGGTGGGAATGCCTGATTTTATCTGCACCCAGTTGTTTCCCCCGTTGATGGTAAAGAAGATGCCGAATTCGGTGCCGGCGAAGAGAAGGCCGGGGTTAATGAAATCCTGTTCCAGACAGTTGACGGTGCCATTGACCGGCAGGTTGGAAGCTATGGAAGACCATGTTTTGCCCTTGTCGCTGCTCCTGAGAACATAAGGTTTGAAGTCGTCGCGCTGGAGGTTGTCGAACGAGGCATATACCACGTTCTCATTGAAGCGGTCGGCATGGAGATGTGCCACATAGGTGTATTCCGGCACTCCCGGGAATTCTTTTACCTGTCTCCAGTTTTTACCGCCATCTTCAGTGACTGAAATCACCCCGTCATCGGTACCCGCATACAACAGGTTTTCATTAAGGGGCGATTCAGCCAGGGCGACAATGGTTCCCCATTGAGAGGTGGAAACATCTTTGGCTACGGCATCGACACTCCAGAACTTACCCATCACAGGCCAACTGTTGCGGTCGGTCCGGGTGGTCAGGTCGTCGCTGATCACCTGCCATGAGTCGCCACGGTCGTCACTGCGGAACACCTTGTTGGCAGCAAGGTACAACCGGGAGGGGGAATGTTTGCTCACAAACATCGGAGCATTCCAATTCCACTTGTAAGTCTCCTCCCCTTTTCTTTCCATAGGTTTGATGTTGACACGCTCGCCGCTCTTTTTGTCGAAGCGGGTGAGATTCCCGTACTGGTATTCGGTGTAAATGATGTCGGGATTGTTGGGGTCTGTGTCGATCCAGAAGCCGTCGCCGCCCTGGGTAACCGTCCAGTCGTCGTTTGAGGCGCCACCCCTCTTTAGACTCTGGGAGGGCCCCACCATGGAATTGTTGTCTTGGGTGCCGCCGTAAACATTGTAGAAGGGCAAGGCGTTGTCGACGTTGACCCGGTAAAACTGGGTGACGGGTAGGTTCTCCTTGAAGTCCCAGGTGGCGCCGCTATCCCAGGTCTCATAAATGCCCCCGTCGCCGCCGATCATGAAATGACGGGTATTGCTGGGGTCAATCCATAAAGCATGGTCGTCGACATGACGGCCGTTATTACCCAGGGGGCTCCAGCTTTTTCCGCCATCGGAAGTGACATGGGAGATGGTCTCCATGGAGTAAACCTTGTTCACATCTTTCGGATCGCAGTAAATCTCATTGTAGTACTGCCCCGAACTGGCGTGGTTGCTCATCTTTTCCCAGCTTTCCCCCTTGTCGGTGGAGCGGAAAAAACCGCTATTGTCCCCGGCGGCCTCCACAATGAGGTACACCACCGCAGGATCCACGGGAGACACATCAATACCCATCCCCCCCAGATCCACAGAGGGAAGGCCTTTGGTGATTTTTCGCCAGTTTTTACCTGCATCGGTCGACTTGTACACGGCCGATTCGGGACCCCCGCCAATCTTGGTAAAGTAATGGCGGCGGCGCTGTTCCGAAGTGGCATACATGATGTCGGGATCGGAGGGGTCGATCACTACGTTGTTTACTCCGGTATGTTCGCTGATGTTGAGGACTTTCTCCCAGGTATTCCCGCCATCGGCAGTACGGTAAAGTCCCCGTTCTCCGCCCGGACCCCAGGCGGAACCTTCACAGGCTACGAAAACAATGTCGGAGTTGCGGGGATCAATCACGATGCCCCCGATCTGGCGACTCTCTTTTAACCCCATGTTTTTAAAGGACTTGCCTCCGTCGACCGATTTGTACACCCCGTCGCCGTAACCCAATGCACGCTGGTGGTTGTTCTCTCCCGTGCCTACCCATACCGTGTTGAAATTGCGGGGATCGGCTTTTACCACACCTATGGAGTATGCTCCGTAATTGTCAAAAACCGGCTTCCAGGTCGTCCCGTTGTTTTCGGTCTTCCATAAATGACCGCTTGCAACAGCAACATAGTATTCGGCTGAGTTGGCAGGATTCACCGCAAAGTCGGCAATACGGCCACTGGCCCATGCTGGACCAATACTCCGGAATTTCAGCCCGCTGACCAGACTGCTGGTTATCAAGGTGTCCCCTTTGGACTTTTCGGCTTTCTGGGCTGAAACCGGGGAAGCCCAGATCCATAAGCCCATAGTAAGTACAAGGATTATCTTCATGACATCAGGTTTTATCATCCCTCCAAAAATACCATTATGTGCCGGGATTTGTAGCACGTGATAAAATTAAGGGAAAATGAATTGATAAAAGTTGAATTACCTGATATTCTTCTTTTTTTTGTAGATCTCGAAATATTCCCTTATGGAGGCCCTTACCTGGTATTCCGTGGAGGTGTAGGGTAATACGTTTTGCGAGTTAAACCATACCATGAATTCGTCGGCTTCCTCGTCATTGAGTCCGGTCAGCATTTTGACCACTTCCTTGTTGTAATTCCTGGAGTGCATTTCCCAATTCCGTTCAAGGGCCATGGCCTCGCGTACGTCCCTTTTTTGTTTCTCCTTCTTACTGAGGTAATACTGCCAATAGGAGAGCGGATTGAAAATAGCTGCCAGCACGGGAGGTTTCTCATTGAAGGCATCACCCCGCAACTCCTGCGGAATGGGGGTGCTTTTCCCCATGGGAACCCCGTCAAGGTTAGGAAGGTTCTTTTCTCCTTTCACTTCCACCTCCCTGAGGGCATAAACGACCGGCTGCATGTAAACAGTCAGCACCTGCGATTCAGAATAGTTGCTCGGTATCTTGATGGCGCGGGGTTTGAAACCCATGGCTGTCACATTCAGGCTGTCGGTGCTCAGCATTTCAATCGAGAAATAACCCCCGGCATTGGAGCTGGTTCCCGTACGGTTGCGGGTATAGACAATGTTGGCATAGGGAATGGCCATGCTGTCGCCCATACTGACAATGCGCCCTTTCAGCCTGATCAGAATGGGATCCTCATCGATTCCTGAATCCTGGGCCTGAACCCCTGTGGCCAGAATCAATGAAAATATAATCGGTATAAAAGTTAAAAACCGGAACATCGACTGCGAAAATCGTACATTTTTACGGATTAACAATTTTCGGGCCGAAAGGTTAAATATATTTAACGGTGATTAACAGCTATTAATAGCGGAATGTTATTTTCCTCCGGTGTCCATCATTGTCAAAGGCGCTTCGCGCGTCATTAAATGGTGATTTGCCTTCGGCATCATTCGATGCAATTAATAACTATGAATGACAATTGAATGCCAAAGATTGACCATTTACCCTTTCATAGCTGAAATGCGTTCTTCCAGGATTTTAATTTTTGTTTCAGCATCGGTCTGTTTGGTTCTTTCTTTTTCGACAACTGCCGCAGGGGCGCCGTTTACGAACTTCTCGTTCCCCAGTTTTTGCAGCACCGATTTGAGGAATCCTCTGGTGTAGGCCAGTTCGTCCTCTAATTTTTTTAGTTCCTCTTCGGAATTGGCGTGTTCTTCCAACGGGATGAAGAAGCTTGTCGATTTCACCCTGAAAGAGAGGGCGCCTTTCACCTCTCCGGCGACAGTGCCGGAGGAGCTGAGATTTCCCAGCCTGACGATGATGCTGCCAAGGCGGGGTTCATACCCTTTATCCCCGGGTTGAATCCACAGACCGAAGGCTTCACGGGGGGAGATGCCGTTGTCTAAACGGATCTTACGGATACCGGTGACGGCTTCCTTCATGTTTTCAAAAGCTTCCAGGATAGAAGCATCGAAAGGTTCTTCCACGGGCATTTGGGCAACCATGATGCTTTCCCCTGCTTCCCTTTTTCCGAGCAACTGCCAGATCTCTTCTGTGATAAAGGGCATGAAGGGGTGCATCATCCGCAGGAGTTTATCGAAGAGGCTAATCACGTCGGACAGGGTAACTGCATCGATGGGTTGTTGCCAGGCGGGTTTAACAATTTCGAGGAGCCATCCTGAGAATTCGTCTCTGAAAGTGGTGTATACCAGCATCAGGGCATCGGAGATGCGGAATTTTTCAAAATGGTCGTTGAGGGTGATGTTAACTTCGTTGAGTTTATGGTGAAACCATTCTAGAGCAAGGCGCGAGTGTTCGGG
>CAZLDP010000218.1:0-5274 GCA_964558145.1 uncultured Prolixibacteraceae bacterium
GCGCAGAATGCGGCAGCGTTGATTTCGTCCAAATTGCGTTATCCCGACGGGACTCCGGTAGAGTGTGTGATTGCGGACACCACCATCGGCAGAGTTCCTCAAGCTGCGGCCTGTGCCGCCAAGTTTGAGCGGGAAGGAGTAGGGCTTACTCTGACGGTCACTCCCTGTTGGTGTTACGGGACCGAGACCATTGACATGAATCCCTGGTATCCGAAAGCGATCTGGGGTTTTAACGGTACGGAGCGTCCGGGGGCCGTTTACCTGGCAGCAGCCCTTGCGGGGCATAACCAGAAGGGCATTCCGGCTTTTGGTATTTATGGGCGCGATGTACAGGATAATACCGATACATCAATTCCGGCTGATGTGGAAAAGAAAATGCTCCGTTTTGTAAAGGCGGGACTGGCGACGGCCATGATGAGGGGAAAATCCTATCTCGGGATAGGCGGTCAGTGCATGGGAATTGCCGGATCGGTTGTGGATCACGATTTCTTCCAGGATTACCTGGGCATCAGGGTGGAAGGAGTCGATGAGGTGGAGATTCTCCGGCGAATGGAGAAGGGGATCTATGATCCGGAGGAGTATGCCAGGGCGATGGCGTGGACCGAAAAATGCTGCAAAGTGAACGAAGGTGTCGATTACAACAGCCCGGAACTCATGAGCGATAGGGCTCAAAAGGATAAGGACTGGGAGTTTGTGGTGAAGATGACATTGATCATCAGGGATTTGATGACGGGTAATCCCAAGCTTAAGGAGATGGGATTTTTAGAGGAGGCGCTGGGGCACAATGCGATAGCGGCAGGTTTCCAGGGACAGCGGCAGTGGACCGATTATCTGCCTAATGGCGATTTCAGCGAAGCACTGCTTTGTTCCTCCTTCGACTGGAACGGGATCAGGGAGGCTTTTATTCTGGCTACCGAGAATGATTCACTCAACGGAGTTTCCATGCTTTTTGGTCATTTGCTGACCAATTCAGCCTCCATATTTTCGGATGTACGCACTTTCTGGAGTCCGGATGCTGTTAAGCGGGTATCGGGTTATGAGCTGGAAGGGGCGGCTGCCAACGGGATCATCCATTTGATTAACTCGGGAGCCACCTGTTTGGATGCCACTGGAATGCAGGAGGATGAAGATGGGAATCCGGCCATGAAACCCTTCTGGAAGATCACAGAAGGGGAGGTGGAGAAGTGTCTGAAAGCCACGACCTGGTATCCGGCCAGCAAAGGATATTTCCGGGGTGGAGGTTACTCTTCCAATTTCCTGTCGAAGGGCGGCATGCCGGTGACCATGTGCCGGTTAAACCGGGTTAAAGGGCTGGGGCCTGTGTTGCAGATTGCTGAAGGGTGGACTGTTGAAATCCCGGACCGGGTGCACAGGATTATCAACGAACGGACTGACAAAACATGGCCCACGACCTGGTTTGCGCCCCGTCTGACCGACAAACCCCAATTCAAGGATGTTTACAGCGTGATGAACAACTGGGGAGCCAATCATGGTGCGATCAGCTTTGGCCATATCGGGGCTGATCTGATTACTCTGGCATCCATCCTCCGGATTCCTGTCTGCATGCACAATGTGGAAGAGGAGGAGATCTTCAGGCCATCAGCCTGGAATGCCTTCGGTATGGATCAGGAAGGTGCCGATTTCAGGGCCTGTAGTAATTTTGGCCCCTTATACAGGTAATCTTTTGAATTTCCGTAACCAGTTCCCTGCCAGGCGAAGGATTCTGGCAGGGTTTGCTCATGGACAACACAACGATCCCGGTTTCTGACGGCCCCGGCTCCACCAAGATCCATACGGTGGTGAATTACATTACGGAGGCTATCGGCAGCAAGGAATTTGCTGAAGGGGTGTTGTTGCCTTCGATCAATGAAATCAGCAGGAAGAGCGGTTTTTCGCGTGATACGGTGGCCAAAGCCTATGCCATCCTGAAGGCAAGGGGTACGGTTGAATCGGTGCCTGCCAAGGGATATTTCGTGAAAAGGCCTTCGCAAAGGATCCTGATGTTGCTCGATGATTTCAGCGCGTTCAAGGAACAGCTCTACCACTCTTTCCGGGCCAATCTGCCCGGGTTGTGGAGGGTAGATCTGCTATTTCACCATTACAATGAAGCCATCTTTAAGCAGATTATCCAGAATTCGCTGGGACGATACAGCCGGTATGTGGTTATGAATCTGAACAACAGGGTATTGCATCCCGTGCTGCGACAGATTGATCCTGCCCGGTTGCTGATCCTGGATATGGGCGGGACTGAACTGCCTGAAGTCAGTTTCCTTTTACAGAATTTCGATGAGGCGGTGGAACAATGTCTGGAGCAGGGAATGGAGCGTTTAAGAAAATACCGGGAACTCATCCTGGTCTATTCACCCAGCGAAACGCCTCATCCTCCCGAGATCAGGGATTCGGTTGGCCGGTTTTGCCGTAAACACGGATTCGGTTTCCATATCCTTCCGGGTGCCCGGGGTGTGGAACCCCGTCCGGGACAGGTTTTTCTGGTTGTCAGGGAGTGCGACCTGGTGTCGATCGTGAAGGCATGCTACGAAAGATCGCTTTCCCTGGGCGGCGATGTGGGAATATTGGCCTATAACGATACCCCCATGAAAGAAATTGCCGGGAACGGGATCACCACTTTGTCGGTCAATTTTGGTGAAATGGGTGAAAAGGCAGCAAAATTTGTGGCTACCGGGCAGAAAATTGCCGAATATTTGCCAACTTCACTCCTTATTCGTCATTCATTGTAATTGTTCGGAAATGGGTTACCGTCTTTGCATGCTCTTCCTGATCCTGGGGTTGTCAGGGGCGCAGGTTTTTGCCGGGGAAATACCCCGCGGTTTTCAGCATGCCGCCGATGTGGGCAATCCTGCTCTCCGAGGGAGCTATTCCTTCGATGAAAAGAGCGACTGCTGGGTTTTGAAAGGATCAGGGTCTAATATCTGGAACAACAGGGATGAATTTTTCTTTCTTTCCAGGCTTATGCAGGACGACTGCATGATTTCGGGGTACATCACTTTATCAGGCGAGGGGGTTGATCCCCACCGGAAGGCAGGTTTGATGTTCCGGGAAACGGCAGAGGAAGATGCGGTTTATGTGGATGTGGCCCTGCATGGCAACGGATTGCTGTCGTTGCAGTACAGGGCCGAAAAGGGGGGCATGAGCCGTGAGGTGGTCACCCAGGTGAGGGCACCAGCATTTGTTCAGCTTGAAAAATTGGGGCAGACCTTTATTCTTCGTACATCAAAGGAGCAGACACCTTTAGACGAGGTGGCCTCCGTGACTATTCCCTTCCGTACGCAATACCATGCAGGGATGTTTGTCTGTGCTCACCACCCTGAAATTTTGGAGGAAGCCCGGTTCCGGAATGTCAGGATTGATATTCCGGCGGAAGCGCGTGGAGGGCAACAGGCTCCGCCTTCGCCTTCGCGGCTTGAAATCGTGGATCTACTGACGGATACACGGGAGGTGGTTCATACTTCGGATTTGCATTTTGAAGCCCCTAACTGGTCGCGCAACGGAAAGTACCTGGTTTTTAACCAGGAAGGTAAATTGTACCGGTTTACCCTGAAAAACAAAAAGATAAGGGAAATTAAAACCGGCTTTGCTGATGCCAACAATAACGACCATGGAATCTCCTTCGACGGCAGGCTCATGGCGCTTAGTCATCATCTCAGGGAAGGGAACGCGCACCACTCGATTATCTATACGGTGCCGGTCAGGGGGGGCACGCCTCGCCGGGTGACTCCGTTGGGCCCATCCTATTGGCATGGCTGGTCGCCCGACGGGAAATGGCTGACCTATTGTGCGGAGAGAAACGGCAATTACGACGTGTACAAAATCCCGTCGAAGGGAGGAGAGGAGGTGAGGCTGACCACAGCCGCGGGATTGGACGACGGACCCGAATTTTCGCCCGACGGGGAGTGGATCTGGTTTAATTCAGATCGCAGCGGAGTTATGCAGATATGGCGGATGAAACCGGACGGGTCGGGACAGGAACAGGTGACCAACGATCAGTTTAACAACTGGTTTGCCCACCCTTCTCCTGATGGAAAGTGGCTGATTTTCCTCTCTTACCGGCCGGATGTGCCTGCAGGTTCCCACCCAAGGAATCAACGGGTCATGTTGCGGCTGATGCCTGCTGCTGGGGGCCCCGTTAAAACGGTGGCCTTCCTCTATGGCGGCCAGGGTACGCTCAATGTTCCCTCATGGAGCCCCGATTCCCGGAAAGTGGCTTTTGTGAGTTACACCTATTAGTGGAGGTTGAAGAGAAGGGGCTATCCATTCGCTCCGGCAGGTCAATTCCGGGAATTGCCAGTTTCCCTTTTCTGAGATCCGGTAGTTCTCCCCTTCTTTCGTTCACACTCTTAGTTTCCCGCTTCCTTATTTCGGGCCCGTTTCCGGTCGTTTTCATCGAGAAGGATTTTCCGGAGCCTCATCGTTTTGGGCGTAATTTCGATATACTCATCCCCTGCAATGTATTCCATGGCTTCTTCGAGGGAGAATCGTATGGGCGGACTCAGGATGGCTTTATCGTCGGAACCCGATGCCCGCATGTTGGTCAGTTTTTTGGTAATGGTCACGTTGACGGTGAGGTCGTCGAGACGGTTGTTTTCACCGATGACCTGGCCGGTATACACCTCTTCGCCGGGGTAAATGAAAAAATGTCCGCGGTCCTGGAGTTTATTGATAGAGTAAGCGATGGCTGTTCCGGTTTCGAGCGCGATAAGTGAACCGTTGCGCTTGATTCCCATTTCTCCCTTCCAGGGTTCATAATTGCTGAAACGGTGTGCCATGATGGCTTCCCCTTCGGTAGCGGTGAGCATCTGGTTTCTCAGTCCGATAATACCCCGCGAAGGGATGGAGAACTCCAGATGGGCCCTTTCGTTTTTTACCTCGAACTGGGTCATCTCTCCTTTTCGTTGTGAAACCAGTTCAATTACCTTCCCCGCGAACTCTTCAGGAACCTGAACGGTAAGCGCTTCCACAGGCTCGTGCTTAACTCCGTCTACCTCCCGGACAATCACTTTAGGCTGACCCACCTGCAACTCGTAACCTTCACGACGCATGGTCTCAATCAGGATGGAAAGGTGAAGAATTCCCCGCCCGTAGACCATAAAAGTATCGGCTGAGGCCGTATCCTCTACCTTCAGCGCCAGGTTTTTTTCGGTCTCCTTATACAACCTTTCGCGCAACTGGCGTGAGGTGACAAAAATCCCTTCGCGACCAAAAAAGGGTGAATTATTGGATGCGAAAACCATGCTCATGGGCGTTTCGTCGACATGA
>CAZLDP010000219.1:0-5267 GCA_964558145.1 uncultured Prolixibacteraceae bacterium
ACCCAGAAGAGCGATGAGGTCAAAAGAAACAATCTCAAGGTAATGAAATTTTATAACGATGTGGCTATTAGGGCTGTAAACGATTCCCTGGTCAGTTCAGCCAACTGGCTTGCCGGTTTCGCCAACCTGATCGACAATACGACTGTTAACCTGGTTAATCTCAGCCAGACCTCCTCTCCGTTGGTTTTGAGCAATGCAGGTAAATTCTTTACACGGGTGTGGCTGAAAAACCAGCAGAACGACTCGTTGGCCGTGCTGGTTCAGAATATTGACAAACGAACCATGCAACTGGTGATCGAGGATGGGGTCACTTTCTCCCGCTTCCGGCAACAGGCAGTGAAAGACTTTGATTTTACCACCCTCAATAAGCCCTCCAAAAACCTCGACAATCTGGAGCGCAGGTACCAGGCATATACGCCATGGACCATCGGAGGGGATGGTACGACCCATTTTTCGCAGACCCATCTTAACAAATATTGGAAAAAAGGGGGTAGCAGTGCAATGACGATTCTCCTGGTCGCCAAAGGATTCGCCAATTTTTCATCCGACAATGTTAAATGGGACAACAGCGTGGAAATCCGCAATGGCTGGGTAAAACCAGGTGAAAACAAGATTCAGAAGAACGACGACAAGTTTGAGATTGCCTCCCGTTTGGGGATCAACGCTGTTCAGAAATGGTATTACAGTACCGAGGTCAACTTTCAGACCCAGTTCTTCAACGGGTACAAATATCCCAACCGCGACAATGCCATATCCGGTTTTCTGGCTCCCGGCCGCTTCCTTTTCAAGATCGGGATGGATTATAAGCCCAATAAGAATTTTTCTCTTTTCATCTCGCCGATTACGGCGAAGTATGTTTTTGTCAATGATACCCTGTCGTTCGACAAGTCGAGTTTCGGGATCTTACCGGGGAAAAAAGGATATTGGGAGCCGGGTTTGAATACCGACTTGAAATATTCGCGTACACTTCCCGGTAACATTTCCTTTGAAACCAAGTACAGGATGTTCGTGAATTATCTGAATCCATTCGATCAGTTCGACATTGATTGGGAGAACACCTTCAGCGCACAGTTGACCGATCACATTTCAGCCCGGGTGATGTTTCACACCATTTACGACACCAAGATTTTGTTTGACAAGCTCGACAAGGAAGGGAAACCCATTTTGGACAGCAACGGCGTGAAAATCAGGGAGCCAAGACTTCAGTTCAAGGAATTTGTGAGTTTTGGTTTTACCTACAAGATCAACCGGCGCGTATTGCGTGCCCGTGAAATCAAAAAATAAGCGGGAAACAGGAACAGTACCTTTACCGGAGGAGCATATCGCCGATAAGAAAAAGGGAGTAGGCTACGCTGGCGATTCCGTTGGTGGTGAAGAAGGCCAGGTTGACCTTCCGGAGGTCATCGGATTGGACGAGCAGATGTTGTGAGAGCAGCATTCCGGTAAATAAAAGTACGCCTGCCCAGTGGAGACCGCCCCCTTTCACCGCCATCGCGAAAAGCATCACCAGCAGGGCGGTTATCCCGTGGATGGCTTCCGAAAGCCGGAGCGCCCGGCGTTTTCCCAATCGCGCCGGCAGGGACCTGAGTTTTTGTTCCAGATCGAATTCCTCATCCTGAAGAGAGTAAATGATGTCGAACCCGCTTACCCAGAAGAAGACGATGGCGCTGAGGATCAGTGGGGGCCAGTCGAACCGCCCACTAACAGCCAGGTAGGCTCCCAGGGGCGCAATTGCCAGTCCGAGGCTCAGGAAAAAGTGGGACAATGAGGTGAACCGCTTGGTAAAACTGTAAAAAAGGATCACAAACAAAGCCACCGGAGAGAGGTAAAAACAGAGTCGGTTAATAAACCAGGTGGTGAGAATAAACAATAGTGAATTGATGAGGACAAAAACGAGGGCTGATGCCGGAGAGATCACCCCCGCCGGAATCTCCCGGCCGGCCGTCCGGGGATTGACCTGGTCGAAGGCCCTGTCGAGCCAGCGGTTAAACCCCATCGCCGCATTCCGGGCAAAAACCATGCAGAGCACCACCAGCAGGAAGAGCCGCCAGCTTAAATCAGCGCCGGGCTGCGTGACAGCCATAAAAAAACCGATCATGGCAAAGGGAAGGGCAAAAAGCGTATGCTCAAACTTCACCAGCCGGGTATAATTTCGTAACCAAGCCATCGTTTATTCCTTTACCCGGCAAATTTAGAAAGAATGCGTGGATCCGGATTAATTTCCCGATAAAAGCTATCTTTGACTCATCCATTATAAGGCTATGAAAGATTTCAAGAAATATGTCACCCTGCATGCTGCTCCCGAAGATGTATACAATGCCCTGGTAAATCCGGTGATGATCGAAATATGGACGGGTGAACCGGCTGTGATGTCGGAAGAGCCTGGAAGCGCGTTTTCCATGTGGGACGGAAGCATCACGGGACGGAATCTGGAATTTGAAAAGAACCGCAGGATCGTCCAGGAATGGGATTTTGAAGGGGAGGAGACTCCTTCGGTGGTCACCCTGCTGCTTCATCCCTCCGGTAAAAATACAAGCCTCGAAATCAGGCATACCCATATTCCTGATGATTCTTACGAAAATATCAGCGAGGGTTGGCAGGAAGATTACCTGGGCGGTCTGAAACAGCTTTTTGAGGAGTAAATCCTTAAATCTGGGATCCTGATTCAGGCAACAGGAATATTTTATTGACTTTGCTGACGGTATTGGCGTATTCCGGCTTGTCGCGCATGGCAATCCAGTCGGGACTGTTTCTGAATTGGGCCCATGCCTTCTCTCTCTCTCCCATGTCCTTAAACCATAGCATGTAAGCCAGTGCCGGCATGTGGGTTCCAGCTAACATCTTCCCGAAGAAAAGGGGATTCAGTCCGATTCTATCGAAGAGGGGAAGCTCTTCCTTGTTGAACATCTCAATTTTCCTGCGCCCTGCATCTTCGTTGTAACTTTCATAAATGCGCAGTTCAATCAAACCCCGGTCGGGAGAGGGGTTCCTGTGACGGGGAATGGCGTCGATGGCTTCCAACACTGAACTCTGGTAACGATCGAAGAGAGGAGTGTCGGGCGCCGACTGCAGATAGGAAGCTGCATTTTCCCTGTAGGCGGCGTTGTTTTCCATCTGGCTGCTTACGCGCAGGATCGTTTCAGGATCGGGGTAGGTAAGCAGGACGTAAAGCCTGGGGGGTTCCTGGAGGCTGTATTCGGAGAAAATTCCTACTTTTCCGCCATAACTGTTCAAATAAGGGGCAACGGCGCCCAACAGATACTTTTTCAGGGTTTCACGGGCGCCTCCGCTTGTCAGTTGGTAAACCCTCAGTTCGTAAAATTCCTTTTCGCCGTATTGCGAAGCAGGCGACGGGGCAGCATGGGCAGGTATGGCTGTCGTGGTGGCGGCGGCAATTGCTGCCGAACGGATAAAGGATCTGCGTTTCATTGGAATTGATTTTTATAGGAGTGGTCGACTTATTCCTGGCTATAAAAATAGTTTTTTTTCGTCAATTTGGTCTCAGATGAACAGATTGGCTGATAAATTAAGAAATTTGTGATGAAAAAGCTATAAGAAAGTCAGAACGGAGGTGATCATGAAAAAGCTGAGCAGGAAAAAGGGGATGCAACCGGGGAGCCTGGTTTTTACCGGAAACAAAAAGATGGAAAAGGTGAGGGTGTGCCTGACCCGTTATTCCTCCGACCGGTTGGAAGAGTGGGAATACCGCGGATTTGAAGGAATACCCATGCCCGGAGGGGAGTTCAATGTAACCTGGATTGATGTCAAAGCCTTGCATGATCCTGCCGTGATTGAAACTTCAGGCAAACTTTTCGGCATACATCCTTTGGTACTTGAAGATATCCTGAACACCAACCAGCGGCCCAAAATTGAGTACTCCGAAAATTACGTGTTCATTGTGCTGAAAATGCTTTCATGGAATGAAAAGGAGCATCTGATCGAACCCGAACAGATCAGCATCATTGTGGGCGCTGATTATGTGATAACCTATCAGGAGAACTACGACGACATCTTTGATGCCTTGCGGGAGCGGATCAGGCAAACCAAGGGGCAGATCAGGAGCCAGGGCGCCGGTTACCTGGCATACAGCCTTATGGATACCATAGTGGACTACTATTATGTTATCCTTGAGCAGATCGGCACCGATATTGAGCGATATGAGGAAGAACTCCTGAATGCACCCAGCCAGGAAATTCTCCGGGAGATCTATATTCTGAAACGGGAAAACCTGGTCTTGCGCAAATCGGTATGGCCGTTGCGCGAGGTGGTTTCTAAAATGGGAAGAGCTGAATCGCCTTTGCTCAACAGGAATATTCTTCCTTTTATCAGGGACCTGCAGGATCACACGACCATTGTAATTGAAACTGTGGAATCGTATATGGAGATGATTTCCAATCTGATTGAGCTCTATTTGTCGATCGGAAACAACCGGTTGAACGAAGTGATGAAGATACTGACTATCATCTCCACCATTTTTATTCCGCTGACTTTCCTTGCCGGGGTTTATGGCATGAATTTCCGCTATATGCCGGAACTGGAATGGAAGTGGGGTTATTTGGCCGTTATTGTGGTGATGGTGGCGATTGCTGCGCTGATGGTGTGGTTCTTCCGCCGGGAAAAGTGGTTTTAGCCTTTTTGAACGCACGAAGCGCTTTGAACCATTGAACGTTTCAGGGGCAACCCTTTCCTGGTTGCCTAACCTGATCCCATCGACAACCTTCAACCCGACCCCGGTTTGCCGTAGCGTAGCGAAGGTTTCCCATCCCCGGCCTTCAGCCTGTTTAATTGGGATGAATGGCTGTGGAGTCAGCAGGTGTCCCTTCTTTAAGGAGGGTCAGTCCCGGGTAGAGCGTGACCTTTTTCCGGGAGGAGGAGGGGTCGAACCGGATAAACTCATCGTCTTCCTCGCTGTCGAAGGTATTGCTGAAATAGAGGTTGTAGACGGCATCCGAAGGGATGAGGAGACGGCATGTTTTGCCGGGAGGGATGCGGATGTTCATCATGTCGGCGTAGATGGAGTCTTTCCAGATCATATCGGTAAGCATGTTGACCTGGAGGGAGTCCTCGCTTACATTTTGAAGAGCGATCTTTTTCAGGCTTTGCCCGCCTAGAACATAACCTACATAGACACCGATGATAAAGTGAAGCACCACTAACCTAACAGTGAGAAAAGCTTCTCTGTAGATATTTAATAGGATTTTAATATAGGTGTGATGATTGTATTTCGCACTATCTGGATCCTACATTTACGTGCGTCTGTAGCAAGC
>CAZLDP010000220.1:0-5250 GCA_964558145.1 uncultured Prolixibacteraceae bacterium
AATTTATATATTTGCACCGCTTTTAAAGGTCAACACCGGTAAAAACAGAAGTTCTGAAATTTTAAAAGCCCAGGTGGCGGAATTGGTAGACGCGCTAGTTTCAGGGACTAGTATCTGCAAGGATGTGCAAGTTCGAGTCTTGTTCTGGGCACCTAAAAACTCTGCAATCAAATATTTTACCTAAAGGAGACGATATCGGTTACTTCATTCCCCTGATCTTACTCACGATCTCAATGCTTTTCCGGGCATCTTCAATGCCATAACTGTTCCCGGCAAGGATCTGTTCGTACGAGCGGGTATGCAAATCGGTAAAACCTTCGCTGAATTCAAGGTCGACACCTTCGATGCTGATTTTCCGGAAGGTACGCTTTCCGGCTTTGACCACCTCTTCAGGCAGATCATGGTCATCCACGCTGAGGAACCAGTTCACGTTCGCGTTTTTAAAATAGAGCTTACCCCCCATTTTATCGGGACGACTGACCTGCAATTCTACTCCCTTGAAATCACCGAAGATCCACCCTAACATATCGAAAAAATGAATTCCGATATTGGTGGCCACCCCCCCGCTTTTCTGTACATTTCCCTTCCAGCTTATAAAATACCATTTGCCCCTGCTGGTGATGTAGGTGAGATCAACGTCAAATACCTTCCCCGAACGGATTTCGCTGCTCACCTTTTCACGGAGTTTCCCGATGGCAGGATGAAGTCTCAGTTGAAGGATGGTATGAATCTTTTTTCCTGTTTCCTGCTCAATTTCTGCCAGGGCATCCAGGTTCCAGGGATTCAGCACAAGGGGTTTCTCACAAATGGCGTCGGCATCGTTGCGAAGGGCCATCCGGATATGGGCATCGTGAAGATAGTTGGGAGAACAAATAGTTACAAAGTCGATCTTCTCCGCCCCTTTCCGGCGCAATTTGTCGAGGTGACGGTCGAACCGTTCAGGTTCCGTAAAAAAATCGGCATTGGGAAAATAACTGTCCATGATACCGATGCCATCATACGGATCAAGCGCGCATACCAGGCGATTCCCTGTCTCCCTGATAGCCTTCATATGACGGGGAGCGATGTACCCCGAAGCACCGATCAGCGCAAAATTTTTCATTATAAAATTTTTTGGTCATGCAAAAATAGCAATCCTGCCGGTATTACCGGAGGAATAAGGTCTGATTTCCCCTATGGAGTCGCTCATTCTTTTGCAGTGATATCCTCAAGTGGAATGTCGACAATTAGGGTATTGTTGATCTGTTCGATCCGGACACCCACCCTGTATTTCCCTTTTACCCTGATCAGCTCCGCTTCCAGTCCTATAAAGGGACCGGCCACAATTTCCACTTTTTGTCCAGGCACAAATTTTTCATGGGTGATTTCCCACGCGTAGTCCGACTGTTTAAGCATTCGCTTCAGAAAATCGATCTGTCGTTCCCGGATGACTGCAGGTTTTCCTTCAAAACGGACAAACCCCACCACATGGTTAGTTTGCAGAACTTCCAGGCTATTTATTTTAAGTACAATTTTCACAAAGCAATATCCCGGGATCAAGGGCATATCGATCCACTTCTTCCGGTCGCTCCATTTCCGGAGCGACTTTTTCAGGGGGAGAAACGTTTCTATTCCTTTACAGGTCAGGTCGGCCTCAACCTTTTTTTCCGCCCTCGAATTGACATAGATTGCATACCAGCGTGGCTGATCTGCTTCAGGGTGAATGAGAAGTTTAAGATTGGGGGTCATGCAGAGGTATTGTAAATAAAGTCAGAGACGGCCATCAACCAGGGATGGGTCAAGGATTCCTTTCACATCGTAAATCACAGTGCGCGAAGTTTTGAGCGATTTTAAAGCGAGGTTAAAAAATTCGTCGTGGGCCACGGCCAGAATGATCGCTCCAAAACCATTGGTGTCGGGAAGTTGGGCGATCGAAGGGATTTGGTACTCACGACAAACTTCCTCCGGATCAGCCCAGGGGTCATAAACAGTCACTTCCATCCCGTATTCCTGAAGTTCATGGTAAATATCGACAGCCCTGGTATTACGGATATCGGGGCAATTTTCCTTGAAGGTGATTCCCAGCATCAGGGCTTTGGAGCCTTTCACCGGAATCGACTTTTTAATCATCAGTTTCACCACTTCCGAAGCCACATATTGGCCCATGCCATCGTTCAACCTCCGACCCGCCAGGATGATTTCTGGGTGATAACCATACTCCTGGGCTTTCTGGGCCAGGTAATAAGGATCGACGCCGATACAATGCCCCCCGACAAGTCCTGGTTTAAAAGGGAGGAAATTCCACTTGGTTCCCGCGGCCTCCAGAACGGCATGGGTGTCGATGCCCATCCGGTTGAATATTTTAGCCAATTCATTCACAAAGGCGATGTTGATATCGCGCTGCGTGTTTTCTATCACTTTAGCCGCTTCGGCCACCCGTATGGATGGAGCCAGGTGGGTGCCCGCCACAATCACCGATTTGTACAGCTCATTCACAATCACCCCCGTTTCCGGATTGGAACCCGAGGTTATCTTTTTGATTTTCTCTACGGTATGGGCTTTATCGCCCGGATTGATCCGTTCGGGAGAATAGCCAGCAAAAAAGTCAACGTTGTACCGGAGTCCCGATACCCTTTCCACCACGGGGATACAATCTTCCTCGGTGGCGCCGGGATAGACCGTCGACTCATAGATCACGATATCGCCCCTGGAGATCACTTTCCCCACTGTTTCCGAAGCTTTTACCAAAGGGGTAAGGTCGGGCCGGTTGTTTTTGTCAACGGGAGTGGGAACAGTTACGATATAGATATTGCAATTACGGATTTCCTCAAGTTCCGGTGTGCAGAACAATCCCCGCTCACTTCCCGGTTCCCCGACAGGATTGGCTGAAACCAAAACCGATTTCAGGATTTCGGGCTCCACCTCCAGGGTAGAGTCAATTCCCTGGCTGAGTTCACCAACCCGCGTTTTGTTGATGTCAAAGCCTACCACAGGATAATGTGTGGCAAAAAGGCGGGCCAGAGGCAAGCCTACATATCCGAGGCCGATAACTGCAATTTTAAAATGATGCATAGGGTTTATGTTTACCATGTCTGAGAATTCTACCCGGTCGACTTGGAGACTTTCCTGCCGGCCACAAAATTAAGGTTTTTTTTTCGGGGCAGCGCATGCCGGAAAGGGGATAAATTAAAAATAGAAGAAAGGCGGGGCGAAAATTTTGAAAAGGAGAAGAAAGCGTTATATTTGCAGCCACGTTCAGCAGGGTCATCCTGCAGGTTCTGGAGAGATGGGTGAGTGGCTTAAACCAGCAGTTTGCTAAACTGTCGTACGGGAAACTGTACCGGGGGTTCGAATCCCCCTTTCTCCGCACACCCCGGGGTGTAGCGCAGTCCGGTAGCGCACCTGCTTTGGGAGCAGGGGGTCACAGGTTCGAATCCTGTTACCCCGACAATTAAAAATCAGAGAATTAGGATATCTTTTCTAACTCTCTTTTTTTATGGGTGCAACATAAGGGCAACATTCGCTCACTTGACAGCCTTTCCATAACTAAAAAATTGACATCTAATTTTTGTGATGGCGCGTTTTTATTCGTCAAGTTTTATTGTCTCTCCAGTCCGTAATAAATTGATTATTAATACAAGTCTCTCTTCTTTTTTGTTGAAATCTATCTTATTGTAGTCGTGGAGTATCATTTCAGAATTTACAGGAGAAATATCTCCTGCAACCTGGATTGACTCATAGTAGTTCTTGAAAAATTCACTCTTTGAACTTAGCTCTTTGAGAAAGGAAACATATTTACCGTCATAATTAAGATTGAAAGAAAAGGGGCTGTAAAATTGCCTTGCTTCATCCTCTCCACGAAAGTGAATTGTAAGTGTATCTCTAATATCATAGATTTCAGAGAGAGCATTCTTGTCTAACGTTTTATAGAATTCTATTCTTTCGTTCTTGTCGGGTAAAAACAAGTTAAAGTCACCAGTTGACTCTACTAAAGAAGCATTTTTGTCCAAAAATGCAATGTAGGCTTTGTCAATCGACAATTGATTGTCTGTCTGTGAAATCACATAATCGTCATAATACTTGATTATTTTTTCGATTGTTTTTAACTCTGTCTTATTAAAGACTTTGGTCAACATATCATCTGATTTCGTGCAACTGATAAGTTGTCCAAGAAAAAATAGACATAAAATGTAGTTTAAAAACCTGAATTGTCTCATACTGTATCAGTTTAATAGTGTGCAATAATCCGAGTATATGCGGAAAAACCGTAGATCGGGTTTCAAAAAGTGTGTCTTTACACCGGTGACTTATAAAAATATAAAACTTAAAAACCAGGAAGGTGTTTTTTACCATCCTAACCTTTTTATTTCTTCATTTAAATTCGTTATTTTGTCTATTATATCACTGAATAACATTGATTTTCCGTAAATCATTGTTTGCATTTTCTTGTAATCGTCTTCCCATTTAGCAATTACACTTTCGGGTGGAATGATTTTTATTGTCCCTAATTTATTGTATTTTGGGGACAAAATTACGAAAGCAAAGGTGCAATTATTTTTTGGAATAAAAAAGGAACAGCAAAATTCAGCAAAGTGAGTTTGCTGTTCTACCGAATACCGCACTCTTATCTGCTCGAATAGTAAGAACTATGCGAACTATGAGAAGAGTGAGAACTGTGCGAAGAATGCGAACTATGTGAATAGTGTTTCGTTAGCAAGTCACCTTGATTAAACACATCATTAGCTTGTTTTAAAACAAGTTGCTGATTGTTTTCTTTCATCACTTTTTCGGTCATCGCTTTTACAGTATTACCTGTAAAAACATCGCACTAACGGCAAGAGCCGAAGATACTACCAAATACAGTATTTTCTTAATCTGCTTTGCTTTGAGAAATAAAACATTTGTCGGTAAATTTATAAACCGTTGCTGTAATAACTTCTTGTTTGTAGATACTCAGTCAATATCGTTACCCTCAAAGAACTGCTTGGTCATGCGGAAATCACCACTACCATGATCTACCTGCATGTGGCACAATGTCCGCTGATTAAACCGCACAGCCCTCTGGATACACTCTATAATTACACCAGGAATGCGAACCAGGTTTGAACTGGCTAAGGCAGTAAATTTGTTCAGTGCCGGTTTAGTTGCTGCAACAAGACTTTCTTCCATGCAATTAAAGCTCCTGGGCAAGATATCCCGATGCCGTACTGCCGCCCTGGGCGGACACGAGGAAGCTTGTCAAGACTGTGGAGCGGTGCGATACAGTTACAA
>CAZLDP010000221.1:0-5231 GCA_964558145.1 uncultured Prolixibacteraceae bacterium
TTAATCTCGGGGGTACGGTGTTCGAGCCCGAGTTTGAAATCACCAGCGGCAACAGCCTGGCAATGTCACTCGCCTGCGAAATGATTGATTCGATTGAGGTGGAGAAGAGGGTCAGGGAAGATAACTCCAGGTGGTATTTTGACAATTTAGAGGAGTTTCAATGGGCCGGCATTCGCCCGGCCCCGGTTTATCCTTACCTGAGATATCCGCTTCTCTTCACGGACGGCGGTGTGAGAAACAGGATTCTCGAAAGCCTGGTTTCGGCGGGTACAGGCGCGACGGGCTCATACCCGACCCCGCTGAACATACTGCCGGGACTCAAAGAAGTGCTGGCGGACGAAAGGGAATACAAAAACGCGAAACAAATATCCGCCTCGATTGTAACGCTGCCCGTTCATTCCGGGGTAACCGAAAAGGATAGGGAAAACATAAAGAGGATCATCGCGCAGGCGAGCCATGCGAATTAGATTGCTCGAGCAGGGGGAAGAAAGATTCTGGGATGAGTACGTTCATCGTCATCCCAGGGCGACGCTCTGCCACCTGTACGGGTGGAGCAGGGTGATACGGGATACATACGGACACCCGTCTTATTACCTGCTGGCGGAAGATCGGGAAAAGGGTGAAGGGCAGGGTATCCTGGGAGTCCTTCCGCTTGTCCATATCAAAAGCCTTTTCTTCGGCAACACACTGGTGTCCATGCCTTTTCTCAACTACGGGGGTTTGCTCGCCGATGACGAGGAGACGGAAAAGCTGCTTTTCGACGAGGCGAGGAAGCTCGGGCGCCGGTTGGGGGTTGGCAATATAGAACTGAGACACATCTATCCGATTTCCTGGGCGAACGGCCAGGGTCTGGAGGCTTCGGCGAATGCCGCACTGCCTGAGCCGGCGACGCATAAGGTCCGGATGATGCTCGACTTGCCCGAATCGTCCGTGAAGCTCTTTGAGTCTTTCAAGTCGAAGCTTCGAAGCCAGGTCCGTAAACCGCAAAAAGAGGGGCTGGTTGCGCTCATCGGCGGGGCGGAATTGCTGGATGATTACTACCAGGTGTTTTCCATCAACATGCGGGACCTGGGCAGCCCGGTGCATTCGAAAAAACTGTTTGAAAACATATTGAAGGAATTCGGCGGCAGTGTCCGGCTGGGTATCGTCAAATATAAAGAGGCTGCGACTGCCGCGGGCCTGATCTTCTGCTTCCGTGAGCTGGCCGAGATTATATGGGCGTCTTCCCTCCGGGAATACAACCACCTCAGCCCCAATATGCTCCTTTATTGGTCACTCCTCGAGCATGTGACCGATGCCGGGTTCAGGCACTTTGACTTCGGGCGGTCGACGCCGAATGAGGGAACCTATAAATTCAAGGAGCAATGGGGGGCAAAGCCGAAGACCCTGCACTGGTATGAAGATGGACAGCGCGATAAAGAAAATCACAGGAGTGAGAAAAAAGCCTACCGTTTCCGGCAGATAGGTGAGGAGATATGGCAGGCGATGCCGCTTTTCCTTGCAAATGCATTAGGCCCGCTTCTTCGTAAAGGAATATCTCTGTAAAGAAGGCATCAAGAGGCGGCATTCGGAGCAGGGATGCGAAAAATATCTCAACGACTTCAAAAGAGTGAATGAATCGATGAAAAAAGGACTTGTGAGTGTTGTAATACCTACGTACAACCGCGTCGGGACGATCGAACGTGCCGTCGACAGTGTGCTGGGGCAGGATTACCCGGAGATTGAAGTTATTGTTGTGGATGACGGCTCGAAGGACAACACCGCTGAGTTGATGGCTAAACGGTATGGCGGGGAGCCGCGCGTTCGCTTTTTCCGCATACCGAACAGCGGTGTCTGCGGCGCGAGGAATCGAGGGCTTAAAGAAGTCAGAGGCGAATACGTAGCCATGCTGGATTCCGATGATTACTGGCTCCCGGGCAAGCTCTCGCTCCAAATTCGAGTGTTGGAGCGCTACCCGGAGCTCAGCATGGTATGGACCGATATGGATGCCATTGACACATCCGGAAATGTCGTATCTCGCAGGTACTTGCGTACAATGTATGGAACCTACCAGCTGTTTCCATCCCCTCTCGATTTGTTCGAAAAAGAGGAAATGATCGAAGGAAATATTACCTGCTACATGGGACGGATTGCCGATGCGCTGGTCCTGGGCAATCTTGTTCACACGTCGACTGTTGTGGCAAGAGCAAAAAGTATTTTTCAGGCCGGAGAATACGACCAATCGGTGCACCCCAGCGAAGATCAGGATTATTATTACCGCGTTTGCCGGACAGGTCCCGTCGGCCTGATCGACGTGGTGACCATTCACTATGAAATTGGCTCCGCAGACGCGGCGAGCGGAAGTCACCGCATGTACGAGCTTGCAACAAGTGCCATGAAGGTGTTTTACAGACTGAGAGAACGCAACGGAGACAATCAGAAAGTCCCGCAGAGTGTACTGAAACGTAAGGAAACCGACTTATACAGGTGGGTGGGGCATGCGTCCTTTCAAAAGGGGCGATATGCGGATGCAAGGCGATACCTGACGAAACGGGTACTCCGCATTCCCTTTGATTATCAATCTCTTGCCTTACTCATGATAAGTTGCATGCCTTTCCCATCCGCCGTGATCCGGATGATAAAGTCAGTGGGCAATCGCGGGGCCGCATGACGACATCAAAATAAATGGCTCTGCCGCGCGATAATTGTTCAAGAATGATCAAGGGGTGGATTGATTGAAGACGGAGATTGTTACATCAATAAAAGAATTTGAGGCGATCCGGGATGATTGGAACAAGATACTCGAGGGATCCATATCCAATTCGATATTTCTGACGTGGGAATGGATGTATTCGTGGGCGGAGTGTTTTATCAATGAAAAACGCGAACTCTTTGTAGTCAAGGTGTATGATGACGGCAACAGGCTGGTAGGGATCGCGCCCTGGTATATCGAAAAGATAAAAATAGGGCCGGCAGCAATCAGGCAGGTCAGTTTTTTAGGCACGCCGGAGACGGCGTCCGATTACCTCGATGTGTTCACAGCAAGGGGAAGAGAAAGAGAAGTCAGCAGTTTTTTGTACGATGCTCTTTTCGGAGAGCTGGCAGGCAGCTGGGATTGCATCAGCCTGCAGGACACAAGAGCTGAATCCTTGTTTCTTTTGAGTTTCATGTACAAACATCGTCTACAGGGAAGACATTTCGAGATCACGCAGGGGTCGTTCTGCCCCATCATATCTTTGCCGAAAACCGAGGAAGAATTTTTGTCTCAGATATCGTCGAGCAGGAGCAAGCGCTTCAGGCAGGATCTGAGAACGTTGAAGAAGACGGACACCGTTGAGATAAAAACGCACGTGGCAGAGGGTATTGAAGAAGCGGTGGACGGTTTTTTCAAGTTATACGCCGAGAAAACAGAGTGGGAAGGGAAAGACCTTCACAGGTTCATAAAGCGCTTCGTGGAAAACGCGGAAAACGGAAAATACCTCCAGATCGATTTTCTCCTCGCAAATGGGAATACCATAGGCGGGCTCCTGCATCTGAAGCACAACCATGCGCTGTCACTGTACCTGATGGCCGTGGACAAAGCATATAACCCGAGAATAAGCGCGGGCAACCTGCTTGTCGGCCTCTGCATCGTAAGGGCGATCGAAAATCAGTTCAAGGTTTACGATTTTCTCAAAGGGTACGAGGATTACAAATTTTACTGGACGAGCGAGGGCCGCACGACCCAGACCGTGTTGATCGTTCAAAAGAAGACTCTGCCGGTCATCCATATGATGAAGAGAATGGCAAAAAACGCCCTGAAGACGATGCTGCGGTAGGATTTGACAAAAAGCATTATGCACCTTGTGGTCACCATAGATACAGAGGAGGATAACTGGGGGCAATACTCGGAAGACTCTTTCAGTATTGAAAACATTAAAATAATCCCGGCGCTTCAAAAGATATTCGATGAATTCAGTGTCGTGCCCACCTATCTTGTCACTTACCCTGTCGCCACTGACAGGGAGTCGATCAAAATCCTGAAAGACATTCTTCAACAGGGCAAATGCGAAATCGGGATGCACTGCCACCCCTGGAGCACGCCGCCTTTTGATGAAGAACGGAATTCCTTTAACAGCATGCTCTCCAACCTGCCTTTTGACCTTCAGTGCAAGAAAATGGGTGTGCTTCATGAAGCGATAGAAAGAAATTTTGGTGTCACGGCAAAATCCTTCAGGGCCGGCAGGTGGGGTTATAACGGGCACACGGCGCTTGTTCTTAAAAAACTGGGCTATCGGGTGGATACCTCAATAACGCCCTTCACGGACTGGTCGGAGTATCACGGCCCGGATTTTTCTGAAATGAAACCGGAACCATACAGATTCAATGCGCCGGAAATTTTTAATAGCATCCCTGAGGGTGATATGGCGGAAATACCCGCCACCATCGGGTATCTTCAGGATAACTATGAATTGTGCAATTCGACGGATCGTCTCCTGTCATCTCCGCTGGGCAGATTGTTTCGCATGAAGGGATTGCTGAACAGGGCAAGATTACTGAACAAAGTGTTGCTGTCGCCCGAGAGTTCAGACTCGGGCGAAATGGTCAGATTGACGAAAGTCTTAATGAGAAAAAAATTTGAAATTGTAAATCTGTTCTTCCATTCCACGTCATTGCAGGCTGGTTTGAGTATTTTTGTGAAAACAAAAGAAGACGAAGGCCGGTTTTCGGATCGTATAAGGGGATATCTTGCGTTCACAAGTGAGGCAGGGATCAGTCCGATCACTCTCTCCGACGCCGCAGACGTTGTTTAGCGAGCGGGGAATTCATGATTCTGAATTTGTTGAAAAAGATTAATCGGATAGTCACGTATATTTCCTTTAAACGGGATCGTCTTCGATTAAAAAGCCTCGTGAACAGGGGGCTCAAGGTCGGGAAGAATGTCTACATATTCCAGGATGTGGAGTTTGATTCCGGGTACCCCTTTCTCATAGAAATAGGAGATAACTGCCGGATCGGAAAAAACGTTCTCATTCTCGCCCATGATGCCACCACTTTTAAGGAACTCGGCATCACTCGTCTCGCTCCGGTGAAGATCCTGGAGGGTTCGTTCATCGGACAACGTGCGGTCATTTTGCCCGGTGTCACAATAGGACCGCGGGCCATGGTAGCGGCGGGATCCGTCGTGAACAGGAGCGTGCCCGAGGGAAGAGCTGTGGCGGGCAACCCCGCACGGCCCTATACGACATATGCTGAGATTCTTGAAAGAGTGG
>CAZLDP010000222.1:0-5229 GCA_964558145.1 uncultured Prolixibacteraceae bacterium
GTTGCCGGCTTCCATGATGTCAAAGGCCTCCTGATACCTTTCTGCAGAAAAACAGTGTGTGATCACTTTGGAAATATTCAGTCCGGTCAGCAACATCATTTCCATCTGGTACCAGGTTTCATACATCTCTCTGCCATAAATGCCCTTTAGGGTTAACCCCTTAAATATCAATCTACTCCAATTAATCTGGGTAGAAGTGGGGAGTAATCCCAGAAGGCTGATTTTTCCCCCGTTGTACATATTGTTAACCATTTCGTTAAAAGCAACCGGAGATCCTGAGCATTCGAGACCGATATCGAAACCTCCGACCATATTGAGGTTTTCCATTTTATCCCGCAGGTTTTCCTTGGTAGGATCAATTACCAGGGTAGCACCCATTTTCAGAGCCAGTTCACGGCGGTAAGGGCTAATATCGGTGCCTACAATATTCCGTGCACCCGCAAACTTGCAGATCGCCGCAGCCATGCATCCAATGGGTCCTCCGATACCTGTGATCAGTACATCCTCTCCTAAAAGTGGAAAGGAGAGGGCTGTATGAGTGGCATTTCCCATAGGATCGAGGATCGACAATATTTCATCAGGGATCCTTGCATCGAGGTGAAGTACGTTTTTTGCCGGTACCGAAACATATTCGGCGAACCCTCCGTCGCGGTTCACCCCGATACCTATGGTATTGTCGCAGATATGTTGTCGGCCACGCCGGCAATTCCTACAATACCCGCAGGAAATATGGCCTTCGACTGTGACCCGGTCGCCGATCCTGATATTGTCTACTTCAGTTCCAGTTTCCACTACATATCCCATGTATTCATGTCCGATCACCAACGGAGGATGGATCGTCTGACGGGCCCATTCATCCCATTTGTAAATATGGAGGTCGGTTCCGCAAATCGCCGACTTTTTGATTTTTATCAATACATCATTCGGACCGGGTACGGGGATGGGAACCTCTTCCATCCAGATCCCTTTCTCAGGTTTACTTTTTACCAGCGCTTTCATTGGTTTATTTACTTTTTATTGGATTCCAAAAGTGAGTTATACAATGGATTTACTTTCTACTTGCAGGATTAATCCTTAATTGTGTACGGGAAATATGCCGGACGGGATACCAGGAAGCTATAAAACCGATCAATAAAACTACGGTGAATACCAACACAAGGTCAGTGATCCGGATATCGACCGGATATGCCGAAATGACAAAAGAACCCTGACCGGGAAGAGTGATCAGTCCGAACCTGATCTGAATCCAGCATACCACTACTCCCAACAGAATTCCCATACTGGTTCCAGCCAAGGAGATCAACCAGCCCACCAGGAGAAAAATATGCCGGATTAGCCGGTCGGTTGCTCCCATACTCCTAAGGATCGTAATATCCTCTTTTTTGTCAATGATCAGCATGGAGAGGCTTCCGAGGATGTTGAAGGAAGCAATGACCAGGATAAACGCGAGAATGAGATAAGTGGCCCATTTTTCGGTTTTCATGGTCCGGTAGAGGGAAGCATGCTGTTGGTACTTGTTATTAATCCAATATCCATTGCCCAGTTGATCTGCTAATGTTTTCCTGACGTTTTTTATCGATGTGCCATCGTCCAGTTTGATTTCCATAGCGCTCACCCTGTTTTCAGCTTCCAGAAGGTAAGCAGCAAATTCAAGGGGTACAAATACTGTGGTCGCGTCGACCTCTTCCAGGAGGGAAAAGACTCCCAGAGGGTATATGGTGCTGTAATTCAGTAAATTATCAGGATTTAGCGAAGCTTTAAGTCCCTTTCGGGGAACATACACCCCGATAGGAGTCGTAAAATTGAGTCCGATACCCAGGTAGGAGGCGACACCTTGGCCTGGTACTGCAAACCAGTTCCCTTCCGATTGGAGAGTAAAAGTACCGTCGATGATTAGACTGTCGATACCGGAGATTTTGCTGAAATTGGATGAGACTCCTTTCAGGTTTGCGATAAACTGGCGTTCTTCATAGGTCAGAAGGGCATTTCCCTCGAGTACCCGTGCATAATCTGCCACCCCTGGAGTACGCTTCAGCACGGAATCCACCGGTGCAGGATCGAAAAACTTCCCTTCTTTGGGTGTGATTTTCAGGTCTGGGTCAAGCATGCTGAAGTACGACTTGATCAGGCCATCGAACCCGTTGAAGACCGAAAGTACCACCACGAGGGCAAACGTACCCACACATACTCCCACCGCTGCAATTCCGGAGATGAAATTGATCACGTGTTGTTTTTTCCTGGAAAAGAGGTACCGTTTCGCTATAAAAAAGGGAAGGTTCAAGCCTGTTTACGCTTTGTGGTTCAACTTATTTTTCAAGCAACCTGTTAATTTTTTCAAGGTAATCGAGGCTGTCGTCGATAAAGAATTCCAGTTCGGGGATAATGCGCAGTTGTTTACCCACTTTGTGTCCGACAATTCCCCGGATGGCCTTTTTCATTTGTTTGATATGGCGAAGGGTATCTTCGGCTTTTTCAGGAGGGTAAATACTCAGGTAGCAGCGTGCAAGCGACAGGTCACTGGTTATTCTGACCACGGTTACACTGATCAGTAATTCGAGAAATTCCGGTTTCAGTTCTTTTAGAAAGATTCCGGCCAGTTCTTTCTGGAGAAGCCGTGATATTTTGTTCTGGCGTGTAGTAAATTGTTCCATGATTTTTATATAACCGTCAAAATTACATTTTTTTGAACGAAAGTAGCCTTTTTAAAGAGGAGCTGCGGAAAGATACGGCAACAACGTAAAAATATGTATTTTCGGATGCATTTTACTGAACAACCATATGCGAACACTCATTATCGAAAACCAGGAAGAGATCCATGAAATCATCAGGATGTGTAAAACCTGTTATGTAGCCATGAGTGACGGGGGGTTCCCTTATGTTCTTCCAATGAATTTTGCTCTCGACGGCACTTCTGTTTTGCTCCATTCTGCCCAAAAGGGACGGATGTGGGATATTCTGAAATCGAATCCGCGGGTATGCATCAACTGGACACTGGGAGAAGAACTGGTATGGCAGGATGCCCAGGTAGGGTGCAGTTACCGGGTTAAGTCGAAATCGGTACTTGTAGAAGGGGTGGTTGAATTTGTAGAGGATTACGATGAAAAAGTGGTGTGCATGGAGAAGATCATGGCTCAGTACAGCAATCTGCCTTTCCGATTCAATGCTCCTTCGATCAACAATGTAGGGGTAATCAGGGTTTTAACGGAACAACTGAGTGCCCGTATATTTGGGGCCCAGGCTGTGACACCCTGGAAAAAACCCGGTGAACCCTACCTGAAGGATTCAAGCCGATGATAAAAACTCACATATTGCCGGCGTAATGATTTTTGTAACGGGAGGTACAGGTTTGGTAGGCAGTCATTTGCTGCTTGCGCTTCTTCAGCAGGATGCCGGAGTGAAAGCCTTGCGGCGAAAATCGAGCGATGTGGAAAAGGTGAGGAAACTGTTCAGGTGGTACACTTCGGATGCGGATGAGCTTTTCAGCAGGATCATGTGGGTGGAAGGGGATATCCTCGATATCTGCTCCCTGGAGGAGCATTTACAGGATGTCAGCCTGATCATTCATTGTGCGGCGGTGGTTTCGTTCGACACAGGGAAGCGGGCTGAAATGATCCACAACAATGTAGAGGGAACGGCCAATCTGGTCAATGCTGCTTTGTCGTGCGGCGTAAAGAAGATATGCCATGTAAGTTCTAATTCTGCACTCGGCAGCGCAAAAGAGGGCCGGATGGTTACGGAAGAGACCTCGTGGATCCCGGGCCGGCGTAATTCAGGTTATTCGGAAAGTAAGTTTTTCTCAGAAGCTGAAATATGGCGGGGGATCGAAGAGGGACTGGATAGTGTGGTTGTTAATCCATCCATTATTCTAGGACCAGGTGACTGGCAAAGCAGCAGTACCTTATTTTTCCCTGCCGTATACCGTGGTTTTCCTTTTTATACTCGTGGAATTACGGGCTTCGTGGATGTGAGGGATGTGGTGGATGCCATCCTTTTACTCACCCGAAACGACAATTTTGAGCGTTTAAAGAACCGGAAATATCTGCTCAATGCCGGGAATCTGAGTTACAGGGATTTTTTCAACCAGATCGCTGACGCGCTTGGCAAGCCAAGGCCTTTTCTCTATGCCTCTCCGCTCATTTTAGAGATAGCCTGGAGGTTGTCGTTCTTATGGGCGTTTATCACGGGTAAACCTGCCCGCATCACCCGCGAAGCAGTAGCAAACTCAAACCGCGAAATCCGTTACGACGGATCAAAGATCACGGAGATGACAGGTTTCCGCTACCGGCCGTTGAGTGAAGCCATCAAACATACTGCTGCCTGTTTTCTTGATGAACACAGGCAAGGTTAAGTAAAGGCCTTTCAGACTTCAGGCATGGAAGACCAGAAGGGGAATTTGGGTGTGGAACAACATTTTGCGGGCAATACTGGGATTGAATATCCTTGCCAGCATGCTTCGTTTTCGGGTGGTCAGTGACAACACATTGATCTGGTTTTCCTTGATGAATTTGTCGAGTTCATTCAGAATATCATCTCCGATGATCAGATGGCATTCAAAAATCTTATCCTGGTATTTGGATTGGAGTATGTTTTTCATTCCCTGAAGCCGGGCCAGATTCCATATGGGTTCTTCACTGCGTCCCACATGCACGCAATGGATTTCGACACTGTACGGTTCAATGATGCCCATTAGCTTTTCGATGGCAAGAAAGTCTTTTTCATCAAAATTAGTGGCATACATTATTTTATGGAAGTTGGTGGCGATATGTTCGGGAACTTCCGGTGGAATTACCAGTACGGGCACTTTCGCTGAAATAATGATTTCAGCGGTCACGCTGCCAATGATGTCATAGTCACTTTTGGCTTTTCCCTGGGTTCCCATAACGATGACAAGCACCTGATTTTTATGGGCATAGGATAAGATATCGTCTTGGGCATCCCCGGCTTTGATGATGTATTCGGTTTCCATTCTGTTCCATCGTTCTTTGGAAAAATGGCTGACCAGTTCTTTCAGGAAAATTTCCATGTTTTGCTGCGCATTTTTTTCCGCATTCTCAAGATGGGCCATTAAACCGGTATCCAATGCGTACACATCGCTGAAAGGGACTGAATAGACAATGGGATTGGGATAGGCGTGGAACAGGACCATTTTGGAATTTAACTGGCTTGAGATCTCAAAGGCAATTTTTGCTGCTTTCAGACTGAAATCAGAAAAATCGACCGGTACAAGGA
>CAZLDP010000223.1:0-5214 GCA_964558145.1 uncultured Prolixibacteraceae bacterium
CCATTGCCTCAATGGCATATCCTCCACCGGGACAAATGACTACCGCTGCCCCGCTGTTTTTTTCTGCAGCAGGCAGATAGACATACATCTCGGCCTCGGATACATTGCGGACCCTTACTCCGTCGTATTTTTCCTCAGGAAGCGTAATCCCGTTGTGATCGGGGGCGCCATCAGGCCACACTTTCAACGTGAAGTTCTGGGCAATACCTCCCGAAACCTGGAAAACCAGAACCATTACCATCAGTATAAGTTTCATTGTGTTTATTTTAGAATTAAGATTTCGATCCAACGAAAAAATCATTTTTTTCGGCAAACAGGATGTTAAACGTGGTGAGTGAGCCGTAAATCCTGGTAATGTACTGCTGCAAGTTCACCTTGTCACTGTCGGAGAGCAGGGCATGTGAATTGATGTTCTGTTCAAGAACACGTAAACGATCGCGAAGCATCACAATTTTATGAAAAAAAACATCGATGGGGATTTCTTTCGACTGCAGACTGGGATTTCCCGGTTTAATTTCAAGACTCCCTCCTTTCCACTTTTCGCCCAATTGCGGCACAATTCCCGACAAGCCGTTGAACCGGTCAAGAACATCCGTCAAAACATCCTCCACCTCATTCAGCGTAAGCGTTTTTCCCTGTCTGGTTTCCTCTTTCAACTCGATAACGGTCAGATCTGGATTTCTTTTGGTAATTTCCATTTTCCCTCCCTTTTCAAAGAAAATTTCATATGCAGCCAGATTGACCCTGCTTACAATTCCCTGACCATACCGGGGATGTTCAACTCTTGTACCTGTTGTCAGTTCTTCCATGAATTCAGTAATAAATTTGAATTACAAATTTAACAAAGCCATCGAATCTCAAAAGGTAAAAAGCAAAATAACCGGCAAAGAGGGAAAGCCGTTTACCGGTTTATCCCCGTTGGCTTCATTCAGATTACGGGGATCACTCAGTGAATTTACTGACTATGAATTTGGTTTCAGTTAAATCTACCTGTAAAGCGCATTGATAGATTCCACATTGCCGGAGTTGCAAACAGTGCAGTTGGGTATCGCATCTCCTTCGAAACTGAAACGGTTTTTGCAGTTGTTACATTTGTACCATTCCTCCTGAAAACTCACGACTCCACCGTTGATAACAATGTCGCGGCCTTCGACAAAAGCTGCTGCCACTTTTTGACGGGCTTCTTCATAGATACGGGTAAGTGTGGGCCTTGACACCTGCATGCGTTCTGCAGCCTGTTCCTGGTTCAATAACAGATAATCGAGCAACCTGATCGCTTCATACTCTTCAAGCAGCAGGTTGATCTCGTTAATTCGACGGCCTCTTACGCCACTCACAGACAATCCTTTGATCATTGGGGGCCTCAACATCGTTCTCTCTCTCTTTCTTCTCGGCATTTCAGACAATATTTCGGGTTTGCAATAAATAGTGGTCTACCAGAACCAGGGCAGCCATGGACTCCACGATCGGGACAGCCCTGGGAAGCACGCAAGGATCATGCCTACCGCGGGGATTAATTGTGACCTGACGCAGGGAGGTATCAACCGTTTGTTGTTCTCTCAGCAGCGTGGCAATAGGTTTAAATGCCACCTTGAAGTAAATATCTTCGCCATTGGAAATACCCCCTTGAATCCCTCCTGAATGATTGGTAAGGGTATGAATTCCCTTTTCACCTGATATGAAAACATCGTTGTGTACTGATCCCTTCATCCGGGTACCTGCAAACCCGGAACCATATTCGAATCCCTTAACTGCATTTATTCCCAGCATGGCAAATCCTAAGTCAGCATGAAGCTTGTTGAATACGGGTTCTCCCCATCCGGGAGGTACGCCGGTAATCACCCCGGTGATCACCCCTCCGACGGTATCATGGTCCCTTCCTGCCTGTTCGATACACTCAATCATCTTTTGGGCAGTCTCAGGATCGGGGCAGCGAACTATATTCCCTTCGGTCAGGGAAAGGTCAAGCTCTTTGTAGCTTTTCTTTATTTCAATATCATGAACGGAAGACACATAAGCCCGTACCTCCACTCCTTTCAATCTGAGAATCTGTTTGGCAACCGCCCCGGCAACCACCCGGGCTATCGTCTCCCGTGCCGAAGAACGACCACCACCCCGGTAGTCGCGAAACCCATATTTCTGCTGATAGGTGTAATCGGCATGCGACGGACGGTAAATATCTTTTAATCCACTATAATCGCCCGAATGCTGATCCTTGTTCCACACTACAAGAGAAATGGGCGTACCCAAGGTCTTCCCTTCAAAAATTCCGGAAAGAAACTCCACCTGATCCCCTTCCATACGCTGGGTGGTAATTCTCGACTGTCCTGGCTTGCGACGATCAAGTTCCGACTGGATAAAAGCGGGATCGATGGGGATGCCCGATGGAGAACCGTCGATGATTCCACCAACGCCCCTCCCATGCGATTCACCAAATGAAGTTAACCTAAAAATCTTCCCGAATGTGTTCATAACCTGCCTCAACTTTTAATTCCGGCTTCAGGCATCCCGGCAAAGATAATTGTAACGGATACAATGGAATTCAGCAGCAACCCGATCCACAACCGGCGTCACCGGAACAGCATCCGTCGTCGCAGCCTCCTGAGCCACAACCGCCACAACCTCCCGAAAAGGTCCTTACAATTTCTTCTTCAGTAGCCTGCCTCACTTCAACCACTTTCCCTGTAAAAAAAAGATCTTCACCTGCTAACGGATGATTAAAATCCATTCTGACCGACTCTTCCGCCACATCAAGGACCAGACCGTTTAACCGTTGTCCGCCCCCACTCATCATGGGTATGGTGTTCCCCGGTTTTAGGAAATCGTCATCAAACTTGCCGTCCACAATAAAAATTTGCTTGGGAAGATCAACCACTGCCTCTTCATTTACTTCTCCGTAAGCATCCTTGTGATTGAGTCGTATTTCAAAAGCATCTCCTTGTTTTAAACCAGCCAGTCCTTCCTCAAATTTAGGAAGCATCATCCCTGCGCCATGTAAAAACTGAAGCGGCCTTTCAGAAGTGGCCTGTTCAATCAATTCACCCTCTTCGTCGTCAACCCTCAAATCGTAGGTCACAGTGACCATCATATTTTTTCCTATTTCCATTCTTCAAAAAATTACTTGCAAATAAACACTTTTCTGCAATCAGTACGCCAAAAAGGGCTTCAATTTTAAAGAAAATATCAGTTTCTAAACAAATATTCACCGGGACAAATGCCGACTGTGAAGGAATCGAGAAGAATCCCTGAGGGGGAATACCTGTAAATAACTCCGTTCTGTGAATAATCCAGTGGATCAGCCAGATATATTTCTCCCGACACCGGATCGACACCCAAGCTGTAATAATACCGCCCCTCAGCAGGAAGAAATACCTCATGGGGAAGCTGGTTGGAAGTCACGCTCATTTTATAAAGTCCGCCTGCCAGGAAATAGATCGAATCACGTGATGGATTCAATCGGATATCGGTTATAAATGCCCCGCTGGCTTCCAGATGCCAGATTTTCTCCACTTTTTTGGTTGCCGGATCGATTTTGACCAGGGCAGGCTTCTCCGGATCGGGGTTTGAAACAGAATATTCCCCATCGGTCTGCAACCAGATCTTACCATTACGGTCTACCACCATTTTGTTAGGCTGAAAGGGTACATCAATGGAATCAGTGACTACATCGCGCGCCGAATCGATCACTAATAACTGATTTCCCGATACCCAGCAGCTTACAAACACTTGTGTACCTACTTGAACAAAGTTTTCTGTTGCCTTGCCGGGCGCATTCCCTTTCCCTCCGTTTGTGCTGATAGTGGAAATTACCTGAAGAGTGCCAGGGTTAATCACCGTAATAACCCCTGATTTCATGTCGCTCACATACGCTTTCTTGTCATTAACAAAATGAATAGCCCTGGGTGACGAAAGTCCCTTAATGACCCCTTTGTGTTCCAAGGTGTACTGGTCGGCCACCACAATTTTTCCTGAATTGTTAACCACGATAAATATCTGGTCCCCCCTCATAGCCAGAAATTGCGCCACATCCCCCAGTGGAACGTTGTTCCGGGTATAATAGAGCTGATTAAATACCTTTTTGCTTGCTGGTTCATAAAACGAAAGCGATGCATTTCCATACATAAAGTTGCCTTCGTTGGCAATAAACACGCCTTTCCTTTTACCCGGAACCTCATTTTCCGGTACAGGTTCTTCTACATGGCACGAAACAAGCACTCCAGAGAGGAGTAGTGCACTTAAAATCCATTTTTTCATATCAAAAACTTGTAAATAGTGTTAATGTATAATTTCTTCCGGGCATTGCCCTCCAAAGAATTTGCTGATAACGGGTGTTGAACAAATTATCCACTTTTACTTTAACTCCTGTTTTGGTATGTTTCAGGGACAAATCTTTTTGCACCGACAAATTAGTGACCAGGAAAGGAGGCAGACTGTTTTCAGCGGAGCTCCATTCCCTGGAAGTTTGTGTATATCTCCTTCCTGTAAAACCCAGGTGCAACAGGGTTGTCCATCCCTGTCTGAAAGCTCCGGCCTGAAAATTGGCGGAATGAACCGGCATATAAATCAGTTGCCGGCCGTTAGAATATCCCTGTTCAGGATTGTTGTTTTTTCTGAAACATCGGTTGAGCGCATAATTTCCACCGGCGGTGAATCTGGTTTTCCGGATAAGGACTTCTCCTGAGAGGTTATATTCCAAACCTTTCGACACCACCCGGTGGAGATTGACTGCTTCCCAATACCAAGCTCCGTTTTGGGCGGGTTGCCAGATGATCCAGTTTTCAATCAGCGATGTGAAACCTGATATTTCCTGCTTTAGGTTCAATCCTTTAGCGCCGGTTTGAGAAGTGATCCCCATTTCGCCCGTGATTCCCTTTTCAGGGAGTAATTCTGGGTTTCCCCCGGGAATCCAGTACAGGTCATTTAACCCTGGTTTATGAAAATTACGGGTGACGTTCATTTTAAAAGTCAGCGGAAGCCTGTTTTGTGTTTCCCATTCAGCCCCCGCTGAAGGAATCAAGGCAATAAACCTCCCATCGTAATATTCTGTCCGGTTCAAAAAATGCAAACCTGAATTCGGCGTGGGTTTATAGATCAGTTGCATCAGGACGCCCGCCTCGTAACGGACGGCTTCATATACTTTTTGTCTGACCAGTTCCCTGGCATTCACCTTTTGCCATGCAGCCTCAAAGGTGGCATTCATGGAAAGCCTTTTAT
>CAZLDP010000224.1:0-5173 GCA_964558145.1 uncultured Prolixibacteraceae bacterium
ACCGGGTTCCAGGCTTCCTTTTTCATTTTCTTCGAACGAAGCTTTGGCGGCCCACACGGTGATGGAGCGGAGGGTTTCCTCACGGGAGAGACTGTTTTCGGGCTGGAAGCCACCGGCAGGATTCCCCTGGTGATCGCTCCGGAACGCCGAGGCGTAAAAGGTGAAAAGCGGATCGATCTTTTCGATGGGGAAATCGGTACCATTGGGCAGCCAGCCGTTCTGGGCCAACAGTTGTTTATAAGCATAAGCGCCCTTCAACCTTTCGGGTCCCAATCGTTTGCCTGCCCAAGTCATGTCGCTGGTGGCATGGGTAGCCTGCACCGAGGGGATTACCGAAAAGCGTTCGAAAAGGGGAAAATCGTCGGGGTGGACCACCTGGGCATGTTCGATACGCCAGCGGCGGTCGTTCTTGCCGCCGAGAAAACGGCCGTAGGTTTGCAGCATCAGCCTGTTGGCGCTGTCGCCGATGGCATGTGTGGCCACCTGGTAGTTGTTTTCCAAAGCCTTGCGGCAAATTTGGTCATAATAATCCTGTCCGGCGATTTGCAATCCCCGGTTCCCCGGGTCATCGGTATAGGGTTCCAGCATCAAGGCGCCCCTCGATCCAAGGGCCCCGTCGGCGAATAGCTTGATGGTGTTCACTTGCAGCCTTTCTGTTTTATAAATTCCCCGGTTCAGGAAATGGTTGAAGTTTTCTTCATTGGGGTTGATCATGGCGTTGATGCGTATTTTCAGTTTACCCTCTTTTTGAAGGGAGTCCATCAACAGGATCACCTCTTTATTGGCGCCGCAGTCGGTAACCGAGGTAAGGCCTGCACGGAAGCAGTTTTCCTGGGCGATCAGCAAAGCCCGGTTCCGGAGCTCACTGTCGGGTCGGGGAATGATGGCAGTTACCGGAGCTTCCGCATTGTCGATAAGCACGCCTGAGGGCCGGCCGTTTTTCAGGAGTACCTCTCCCCCATCCACACGGGTTTCGGCAGTGATCCCTGCCAGTTCTAGTGCACGGGAACTTACCCAGGCGGCATGCCCGTCGATACGGACCAGATAAATGGCCACTCCCGGAAAAAGACGGTCGAGTTCACTGTTGTCGGGAAATTGCTTCACCGGCCAGTCGTTCTGGTCCCAGCCGCGCCCCAGCAACCATGGTCCCCCCGTTTGCTCATAATGCGTCCGGAGGCGCTCGTAGATCTCCTCCGGCGAGGAGGTGCCACTCAGGTCGGCATATTCGAGGAGGTTAATCCCGTAGCCATAAAAATGGGAGTGGGCGTCGATAAAACCAGGGTAAACGAATTTACCCTGAAGATCAAGGATTTCCGAAGCATCGAACCGGGAGGCTATCTCTGCGGAAGTGCCCATGGCAACAATTTTTCCGCCGGAAACGGCAAAACTCTCCCGCACGCTGAAAAGGGAATCCACCGTATAGACCGTAGCGTTAAGGACAACCAAGTCGGCTTTTTCACGTGAGCATCCGGCAATCATCAGGAGCAGGGATAAAATGATGGTTAATTTTCTCATGGAAAAGATTCAATCGGCTTGTTGGCAGGTTATGACTTTTTTTCAGTTCGCAAATCCCGGTTTCCTCAGCATCGGAAAGGTGTCTGTCGACTTAAATATATCCGTGGAGGATGGCTCAGACGACTGGTGTTCGGGGGTTCAGCAGGGACGTGAAGTCGTCATCGGTTGTCCATTCCTGTGCCGGTTGACCATGGCGGAAGATGCGGGCTGAACGGTTTCCGATAAGGGAGAGGCGATTGTTTTCCCTGCGGAGCATGGTGCCCTCGCGGAGACCCAGAACGGTTATATCCGGATTGATTTCAAGGAATTCAAGGATACGCTGTTCGCGGGTTTCCCCGGCATGTCCCTCGGGATTGGCATCGAGGTAGTGGGGGTTTATTTGAAAGGGGATCAGTTCCAGGGTGTTGAAGCTCAGGGGATCGGTGACGGGCATGTCGTTGGTGGTGCGCAGGGTAGGGCAAGCTACGTTGGCGCCGGCGCTCCATCCGATGAAGGGTGTGCCTGCCAGCACCTTCTCCCTGATTGGATCCATGAGCCCCAGCTCGTGCATTTTCCGCACCAGTTGCCAGGTATTGCCACCCCCCACAACGATCGCTTCAGCCCGGCGAACTGCCGCCACGGGATCTTCACAGCGGTGGATACCCGTTACATGATGCCCGACCTCCGAGAAACGCTCTTCCACCCGGAGTTCGTAATCGTCGTACGAAAACGTAACAGCCGCAAAGGGTAAAAACAGGGCGGTCACCGGTCGGATGCCCAGAAAACCGGCAATTTCACGTTTGGGATAGTCTAAGTACGCCTCCCCCGGCATGGTTGAATTGCTGATTAAAAGAAGTCTCATGATGGTATCGATTGGTTGTTAAAAACTGACAATATTCACCCCGAAGGTAAACGGAACCAGTTCGGGCCCCTTCTCATTCCTGAACAAAGGCTGAAGATCATAATGGGCAAAAACGGAGAAATTGCGGTACCCTGCCCGTACCATCAGGTTATAACGAAACCGGTGCAGCGAAAAATCCCCCGGGGTTTTCAATTTCTCCCGCTTCCGGTCGCGACGGTAAACGATTTTGGTGTTACTTCCCAGCCGGTAGCTTCCGGTAATTCCTGTCGATACAAAAATCCGGTTGTTGTAATGGTTTACGGGAAACTGAAATTCGGCCAGCAAAGGAAGAATCAAATAGACCATGGAAAACTTGGAACGCTGGTTATCTTTAAAAACCAGCGTTAGCGGGACAATCTCACCGCCAGCCGACTTTTCAAAGGAAGTGTTTTGGTCGAGCCTGTAATTCTGCCACCATATCCCCAACCCTGTCACCAGTCCAATGGAATTCCGGTATCGTTGCAATCCGATGCTTTGTTGCACCGGATTCAGATAAAACGACCAGGATTGCAGCAGGCTATTATCCAGAAAAGGCTGGTCATACCCTTCATAATTCTTTTGCATAAAAGTGTTGAGGCCGGTATCGAAGCCTGCCCAATGACCTGTAAATTCATCTTCCCATAGGTTGAATCCGCCACCGGTGATATTCCGCAGTTCGATGTTTTTCAGGAGTTTGACAGGTTTCTCCTTTTCAATGCCGCGGTTTTCCTCAGTTTGTGCATCCGATTTTCCAGACATGAAAAGGATCAGGCATGTAAGGCAGAGCCCGGTGAGAAACCGTTGAGCCCCAATGATCAAAACTTCAGTATATTCATTGTGGTTCATGCCGGTATAATTGACGATAAAAACTTCTTTTCATGGTGCAAAGGTATAATTTTCACACTTTTAAACTGAAAGGAAGAACAGAATGTAATTTCAATCATAAAAAAAGGGTGTTGGAACACCCTTTTGCCACTTTCCCTTTCACGATCAGTCAAAGCCTAACAGAATACCGATCGTAACCGGTCTGATTTCAGGTCCTTTGTGGGTTTTGAATAGGGAAGTCATTCCCAGGTTGGTGAAGAGGGAGAAATCGCCCATTCCGATACGGGCTGTCAGATCATATTTTAACGGATTGATATGGAAGCTCCGGCGTTCTTTCTCTTTGGAATCGTTGTATTTGACTTTGGTGTGCGACCCGATGTTCAGTCCTCCGATCACACCCGCTCCCAGGGTAAGGGGAGTGTGGTTCATTTTCAGGGGAGTGACAACCTGGAAGATCAGCGGAAGAGTCAGGTACGACACCGTCAGCTTCGATTTTTTCGCTTCATCCGATAGTGTGACAGGCATTATGATACCGGTTCCCGACTCTTTGGTGATACTTACGTTCCTGTCGAACCGGTAATCCATAAAGCTGAAACCCATACCGGTTACCAGTGCCACGGTTTTTTGTTTGTTGCTGAAGGCATACTCTGCCAGGTTTAGATTGACGGTTACCGATTTCGGGGTGGCGATGTCAAAGAATCCTTCCAGTTCTTGGGGATACATGCTGTAATTTTCATGGTGGAACAAATTAGCTCCCAGTTCAATACCTCCCCACGATCCCTGAAATTTGGTCTCTTTTTCTTTGTGGCTTTTTGCCTCCCGGGAGGTTTTAATGGAAGTTCCATCCGCTCCTCCGATCACCTTGACTGTTCTTTTACCCACCCTGATCTTTACGGTGTCGCCGGTCGGGTTGGTAATCACTTCGATTCCTCCCTCGTCGCCTACATTTACCTTGGTGTCTACACTGTCTTCAATGATGGTGATCACCTCTTTGTCCATCACTTTTACCCGGATGGCGGTCGTATCTTCGGTGACGGTAACCACCTCTTTTTCATTCACCTTCACCTTTGTGGTGTCCTGCGCCCAAACGGTATAAACCGTAAAAGCGGTTGCAATAAGCAGAAAAAATTTCTTCATGGTTTTCTGTTTTATAAATTTTGTCCGTATGACGGGCAATCGGTAAAAAATGTTACAGAAAAAAATGAGCAGGGTGAAATTTGATTAGTTGAGGATTTGAAAACAGACTTCCTGGAAATATGAAAATGAAAAGAGGATTCTTTTCCGTCGTTAACTTATTTTGATTTACCAACCGGAATTGACAAGCCTACCAACCGGGTATCGAGGTTAAAGGCAGTGATTTCTCCCTCTTCGTTGGTGTGATAACTAAATTTGTCGTTCGACAAGTTGGCTGCCAGTTTGATTCCGAACCGGGCCACTTTGCTGATGGATAGGTTGTTGAGACTTTCTCTGGTTTCAGCAAGACCGGTTTTTTCGAGGATGAATTTATTGAAATGCAGGAATTCCGGTTTTGCTTCTGCAGCAGGATGGTTTTCCCCGGGGGTAGCGGAGGCAAGGACTTGGGTGAGCGGAGCGGAGGTTGTTTCCAGAACAATTCGCCGGATAGGCGGCAAGGGGGTTATGATTATTCGCCGGCTGGCAGTAAGCTTAAGGTTCTCCCGGTCAGATTTTTCCCCTGGGGAGACCGGTCTGAAAGCCGGATTTGCCGGCTCTTTTTCAGTTGCCGCAGTAGCAGCCGTGGCAAAACCCGATTCATGTTCCTGCTCGTTTATATTTTCCGTAACGGAGAAAATCTCCACCGGATTTTGGGTTTCTATGTGATTAACCAGGTTTTCCGTTTGGGCCACTTCCGTTCCCGGACCCTGAACAACGAAAGGATTTCTAAAAAGGGCAAACAGAAGAGTAGCCCCCAGCATAATCGCGGCGATATGCATGGTCCGGCGGATAACCAAACGG
>CAZLDP010000225.1:0-5168 GCA_964558145.1 uncultured Prolixibacteraceae bacterium
CCACTGACCATTCAGGTTACGGTCGAAAATAATCTTAACCCTGTATTTGGCGGGAGCCAGATAGTCGAAGGTTATTCTGCATGCTTCGTCGGTTTCCAGGGTTTTGATCACTTTTTCATCCCTGCTGTTTTCCAGAAGTTGAACCAGCAATTTGTCATTTACAGATGTCAGGTTCAGAATGATTTTCCCATAGTAGTCATCCTGTTGGGTGGTGAATTGTTTTTTTACTTTCTGACTGGTTATTCCGTAAATATTTGTACAGGCGGCAGAATCGATTTCCAGTACATAAGAGGTATTGGGCTCCCAGGGATAGTCAAAACGGTAGGTTCGCCATTCGGTTGTATCCCGGAAGGGATTGATCTTCAGTGGGGTGGAAGTCAGGTCGTCGGCCCTGGTCAGTCTTATTCCCGAGAGATTAAAAGTTTTAACCGGCTCGGGAGTTGTGATGTAAACCGGACTGTTCAGGTCAAATCCGCTGCTTTTGATATTGTCGGAAAACATGAATTCCACAATGTGCGGGGTATCCTCTTCCTTTTTTTTCTTCCGGGTTTCGGCAGGTTCCTTTTCCGCAAAGATGAGCGGGATGGTATCCCTCTGGAGGAATTGCTGACGGATGGAATCGAGCTGGTAATAGGCTAATTCGACCTGGATGGTATCCATCCGTATGACCAGGGTATCGGTAATCCACAGGGTAAGGGAATCAACTTCAGGATTGTGTTCCAGCGTATACCAGTCTTTCGATTTATGGTTGAGCAGGGTGATCCCTAGAGTGTCTTTCACTGTTTCACCGAAGACGAACGTACATTTTTGCCGGGAGTTGCGAATGGATTTATCCAGAAATTGTTCGTAGACTTTTTCAGTGAAAGACCTTAAATAGATGGGATCGGGACTAAAAAGAGTGTGACCCGAAATCAGGAGTGAATCGGCGCCGACGGCCAGGGTGTCGGGGTCTTCCACAAACCTGGCCGAGGGGATGATCAGGGAATCGCTAAAGGCGAATTCTTCTGCGCCTGCATCGTACATGAGGTTGCTGTTCGCATCATTCAAGGCGTACAAACGGTAGGTACCCTGTTTTACATTGTCGAAAAGATAGAGTCCCCGATGATCGGTGCGGGCAATGTAATCGGGCCGGGTACGCATCACCGCCGTATCTTCCAGGTTGCTGTAAAGCATGACCATCATTTTCTCTAACGGCTCCAGTTTAAAGGCATCTTTTACCATTCCGGCCACCCTCAATGTGTCAATAGCCGCACCAGTACTGAACAACATACGTAACCCAAGGTATGGATTCTGCTCATTGTTGTCGACGACCGAATTTTTAAAATCAAGGGAGTAAGTCACATCGTGTTTAAGCTCTTCATTGAAGGCTACAATGAGAGAGCGCGATTTGGTTCTCACGGAAGGTCTTTTGGAAAGGGGGGGCGATACCACCAGTTCTTCCGATACTTTGTCGGGTAGGATGTATTCATTGAAAGTCAGCTTCACTTCCTTACCCGAAAAATGGGTACCCCGCATGACCGGGGAAGTTTCAACCAGAAAGGGCGGGATTGAGTCCCTGGGTCCTCCGGTTGGCATTCCCTGATTGGCACACCGGGTGAATAAAAGGAGACCGGACGCCAGAATGAAGAGGGCAAGTATGGGCAGAAAACGAATGATTTTAGGGTGTATCTGATTCTCCTTCATGGTCAATCCCCGACTGATAACGATTTTTTTATGGCACAAACATACAAAATCCGGGAAAAAACCATTTATTTCGTTTTCACAAAAGTGTTATTCAGGTGTGTGTGACAGGGCAAGGCAGGCCCTGAAGCGATATGCCGGGTGATGTCGTACTGCTGCAGTTGGTTTCACTCTCATCTTCTCAGGATTTCAGTTATTCATAATCTCTCGGGTATGTCAAAAATGAGCAAAAAGGAAAAAAGGGCGGAATTGGTCACCTTTAATAAGAAAAACCTGAAGTCAGCTGTGCTGTCGGTGATGTATGAAGATCCGGTGAAGCTGTATAATTACAAGCAGATTGCTTCTGCTTTACAAATCAGGGATGAGGATTCAAGAAAATTGGTTATCGTAGTACTTGATGAACTGGCCGATAGCGGTTATCTTGAACAGCAAGGCCGGGGAAAATTCCGGTTGAGAATGCGCAGGGATACCATTACGGGGATCGTGGATATGCAGCCTACAGGCTATGCCTATGTACACAGCGAAGAGGCCGATACCCCGGTTTATGTTTCTGCCCGGAACCTGTTGCATGGCATGGCGGGCGATAAAGTCAGGGTTCACCTCTTTGCACGCAGAAAAGGACACGATCTGGAAGGCGAAGTGGTGGAGATCCTCGAAAGGTCGAAAAAATCGTTTGTGGGAACTGTGGAACTGGCACGGAATTACGCATTTCTGATCCCGAGCGGGAAAGCCAGCTTTGATATATTTATTCCGGAAGATTATCTTAATGGGGTAAAAAACGGACAAAAGGCAGTGGCTGAGATAACCGAATGGCCTGCCAATGCCCGGAATCCTGTGGGAAAGATTACTGAAGTTTTGGGTGATGCCGGGCAGAACGACACGGAGATGCATGCAATTCTTGCCGAGTTCGGACTACCGCTTCACTTTCCGGAAAGTGTGGAAAAGGCGGCAGAAAAAATACCGGATGAAATTCCGGAAAGGGAATATGCCGTTAGGCGCGATTTCAGGAAGGTCACCACATTTACCATCGATCCGGCTGACGCCAAGGACTTTGACGATGCGTTGTCGTTGAGGCCACTCGAAAACGGGAACTGGGAGGTAGGCATCCACATTGCCGATGTGACCCATTATGTAAAACCGGGCTCGTTGTTGGATCAGGAGGCGTATGAGAGGGGGACCTCGGTTTATTTGGTTGACCGGGTGGTACCCATGTTGCCCGAACGGTTGTCGAACGGTCTGTGTTCCCTGCTTCCTCACGAGGATAAACTCTGTTTCTCGGCTGTATTTGAACTCACTGAGGAGGCTAAACTGACCGGTGAATGGTTTGGTAAAACCGTCATCAATTCAGACAGGAGGTTTGCTTATGAGGAAGCCCAGGAGATCATTGAAACCGGCCAGGGTAAATTTGCTTCTGAGATACTGAAACTCAACGACCTGGCCGTTAAATTGCGGGAGAAGCGTTTCCGGGGGGGAGCTATCGCATTCGACAGGGTGGAGATGAAATTCAATATCGATGCTGCAGGGAAACCCCTGTCGGTCTATTTTAAAGAAGCCGAAGAATCCAATATGCTCATTGAAGAGTTTATGTTGCTGGCAAACCGCAAAGTGGCGGAACTATTCGGAAAACCCGACACAAAAAAGAGCCCGAAAACATTTGTCTACCGGATTCACGACAGGCCCGATCCGGAAAAGCTGGAAAATTTCAACAATTTCATCCATAAGTTCGGATATGCCATTCAAATGGTTACTCCCCGGGGAGTAGCCGAATCGATGAATAATTTGCTTGGTCTCGTGAAAGGGAAGAAGGAGCAGAATGTCGTTGAAATGCTGGCAATCAGGGCAATGGCCAAAGCTGCCTATTCTACCCGCAACATCGGCCATTACGGACTGGCATTCGATTATTACACCCATTTTACCTCACCGATCCGCAGATATCCCGATATGATGGTCCACAGGTTACTCGAGAAGTATCTCGAAGAAGTTCGGATGATTCATAGCGGAGAATATGAAGAGATGTGCCGCCATTCAACCGATATGGAAACCAGGGCCGCCAATGCCGAAAGAGCTTCGGTGAAATACAAACAGGTGGAGTTTATGCAGGATCATTTGGGTGAAACCTTTGCAGGAGTCATCTCTGGTGTGTCCGACTGGGGCGTTTATGTGGAACTCGACAACAAAATTGAAGGAATGATCCCTATCGCCCAGCTCGATGACGATTTTTATATTTTCGAGGAGAAAAACTATCTGATCAGGGGCCGGCATAGCGGCAGAGTATTTCAACTGGGCGATCCGGTCCGGATCAAAATATGGAGAACCAATCTTGAGAAAAAGCAACTTGATTTCCTTTTGGCGGAATCAGATACCGGCGACAACGGAAGATACCGTTCCAAATCATAAAAAATTGAGCTATCTTTGTAGTGAATTTGTAAGATATAGTCAATTTTATCAGAAAGGCAAATGGATAATCAGGGCGAAAACGGCACAAAAAAAGAGTTGAACCGGGAGAGCATCCTGAAAATTGCACAGGAAATTTTCAGTAAATACGGGTACAGGAAAACAACCCTCGATGACATTGCCAATGCCGTCAGAAAAGGGAAAAGTTCTCTTTACTACTATTTTAAGAGTAAGGAAGACCTTTTTCAGGCAGTGATTATGAAAGAGGTGGAGGTACTAGCAAAGGAACTCGATAAAGTGATTAACCGGAATACCGATCCGGTAGATAAATTGCGCGATTATCTGCTGACGAAAATCACCACCTTCCGGAATCTTGCCAATTTTTATAATGCCCTTGAAAATGACGTTACGGCTATCGGATTTATTGAAGATATCAAAAGCCGTTATGAGCAGGATGAAATACGGATGATTAAACGCATCCTGATTGAAGGGGTACGAAAAAACGAATTCGAAATCTATGACTTCAATCTGGCGGCTATCGGGATTACCATGGCTATTAAGGGACTCGAAATGCCCTTGTCGGCCGGCACCTATGGCAATATGAACCTAGAAAGGAGTGTCGACGTGATCCTGAAGATCCTCTGCTACGGCATCATGAAACGCTGACCAGTCGTCTTCCTGAATTTCCCCGCTGTTTCCTCCGACCTTCAATTACCCCATGAAACCCTGATAAAAAAGGCTCTTGGGAAGAGCCTTTTTACGGGTTTTTAATGATTGGAGCGGTCAACCATGAAAAAGGAGATGTTATAAAACAATATCATATCTAAGTAAATCATTTTTTGCGATAATTACTATCATAATAGATAAGTTTTTTCACCAAATCGTAAAAAATTACCTTTTTTTAACTTGACAGTTCTCGAATGTCAAATATAGGGTCAATATTGTTACTGACTCCTATACCGGCTACTTTGAACAAGGCGCTGGTTTTTTTGTTGTCGAAGCCATCGGGAAATCTTGCCATGCTAATCAGTATCAGGATGTCGATTTCGGGAACTATCCCGTGTATTTGCCTGTCAATGCACCGAGCGGCCTCA
>CAZLDP010000226.1:0-5154 GCA_964558145.1 uncultured Prolixibacteraceae bacterium
TCATAGAGCTCCTCATTGTTCCTGCAAATGGCTACTTCCCAGCCAGAACCTTTACGGATGAAGGCGCTGCCTTCTTCGCGGCGCCGATTCCAGATGTCGGAAAGGGCAACCATCTCGAAATTCAGTTGCCGGGCATGGTCCATAAAACACGGGAAAAGGGACCCCCGGAACCTGTCGGAGAAACCGATTACCCCAACACGCACTTTTTCATTGGCTCCCATTACCCGGCCATAACTTCTGGCGCTCATTCCGGGAGCTATACCTCCCCAAGCACTGCTTCCCACAGCAGCAAGGCCGGCTGAACCCAGCGCCGCCTTTTTAATAAATGATCTACGAGATTCTTCCATTTTTTCAGGTATTAATAGTTGATTTGTTTATTGCTGTTTCACTTGAGTTCCCTGATCTTAATATTCCGGAACATCACCTCATCGTTGTGGTCCTGAAGCAGGATGGGCGCCTGATCGGCCATTCCAAATTTCTCAAATTCAGCGAACTTGCTGCGGGCTACCAAAGCCCTGTAAATATTATTCCCCCTCACATATTCCACCACTTTTCTGCCGTTAAGCCAATGTTCCACCCTGTTATCGGGATAAAGTACAATAGATGCCCTGTTCCACTCGCCCGGCTTATTGACAAAGCGGGGTTCCTTTTCAGGCGGAATCAGGTCATAAACCGAAGCTAACAAACGGTTCCCAGCAGCTCCCATCGCCCCGTCGGGATGCTCCTCATCATCAAGGATCTGGTACTCCAGCCCAATCGAAGGCCCGTTATTCCCCGTGCAATATTTCACACCACTGTTGGCACGCTTACTCATATTGAAGTCGAATTTCAGCTCAAAAGCCCCGAATTTCTTCTCCGTGACGATATCTCCCCCCCGTTCAGGCGATTCCTTTGAAGATAAAACAACCAGGCTGCCGTCTTCTATCTTCCATCCCTTCGAGGGGAAAGCGCCTCCCTTTGCACTCATCCATCCTTGAGTCGTTTTCCCGTCAAAGAGGAGAGAAAACCCCTGCTTCTTCTCAGCATCACTAAGGAAATTGGGAATCAGGTTCACCACGTAAATGTCTTCGAAAGGCGAAGGCACCAACCCGGAAGTCTTTATCCGGATATTTTTCCACCTTATTTTCAACCCTTCCTTTTCTTTTGAGTTGATGGAGTGGACCTGCAAGGCAATAAACCCCTCCCTTGTCATATCATCAATAACCCATGCCGCCGGCACTCCATTCAGCCAAGTCCTCATCGAATTCCCGATACACTCAATCCGGTAATGGTTCCACTCACCCGGCTTGAAGGCACACTTCGCAGCCGGATTCAAATCAAGGGGATATAGCCATCCGCGCCTGGCTTCATCATAAATACCTCCCGACCAGGCCCTGGTAGAGGGATCCACCTCGCACTGGTACCCGTGCACTCTCCCGTTATTCACTTCAGGCTTGCTTTCACTCCTGAATTGAATCCCGGAATTCATATCCGACTCCGCCAGCAAATCGAGCTCCAGCACAAAATCACCATAGCTCCTTTCGGTGACCAGAAAGGAGTTGGGAGTATTCATCACGGTAGTCCCCACAATGGAACCGTCTACCGCCTCAAATTTCGCTTTTCCGTTTAGCTGTTTCCAGCCCGACAAATTCTTTCCGTTGAACAGATTTTCCCATCCGTTGCGGGGGGAGGCTCCCGATAAATGCGAAAAAATTACGAAAAACAGCATGGAAAAAATAGGCTTCTTCATTATTGTTCTGTTTGATTTGATTGTTCCCGTGTACGATAACGACATTAGCAAAAATAAAGAAAAAATGTTCAGGATGTAAAAATAACATGGTAAATCTCTTTTACTTCCGTCTAAAAGGCATTAAAGTTCTTCTTGTCGCCCGGCCAACAGGATGACAGGAAGAACTTCTGTCTCAAAAAAACAGGGAAGCAGATACAAATCCCGGTCATAAATGAACCTCCAGGCTGTGATTTCCCGAACCTACCGTCTCTATTACAACATATTGACCCTGTAAAGTAAAAGGTATCGGTCGGCCATCAAGGGTCACTTTCTGCCGCTTGGAAAAGAGGGGAAGGAAAACCTGAGCAGTAGAGTTAGCCGGAATAGTCAGATCCATGACAAATGACACACCCGGGTGGTTTCTGAATGACATCTTTACCTCGCCACAAGGCACAGGATGCCTGATTTCCGCCCATTCCAGGGTAGAAGGCTGCGGCTTGATCCTAATCCTGCTGAAACCCGGTTCCAGGGGTTCAATCCCCATCAGCTTCCGGGGAATCACATTGGCCGGAACTGCATCCCAGGCATGGTTCCAGTCCTGGTTGGGTTTGTATTTGTTATCCCAGGCTTCCAGGGTAATGGTCGACCCGACCCTGATCATGTTGTACCAGCTCCTTTCCGAAGTCGAAGTCAGCAGTTGCAATCCATAATCCGCATCATTCCCGTCATAAATGGCATCCATCAGGAATTGGGATCCGTACACACTGCACGCCATTCCCCTCGAACGGATCCATGCGGTAACACTCTTTACATATTTTTCAGGTACCAGACCGAAAGCCAAGGGAAACATATTGGCATGAAGGGAGGCATGATCAGTTCCCCATCCATCCACATAAATCCCCCGTTTCTTGTCAAGAAGTGTCTCGTTGAATGACTTCTTCAACAAGCCGGCCCTTTCGGCAAAAAACCGCTTATCTGGACTGTGTCCGGTGACTTCCGCAATTTTTTCCATCAGGACCAACGCCCTGTAGTGATAGGCATTTACCACCGTATTGATATCCTGAAAGACGAATCCGTCAGTTTCGCCTTCCTCATTCTTCCCGAGTCCCAGAATTCCCTTCTGGGGCCAGTCTACAATATCCCTCAGTGTCCCGTTAAAGTGGATCGATTGAAGGACCTCAGGGGTAACCTTACCCGTGCGCGTACTGATAAATCCCCGGTCATCGGCAAGAGGCAGCAAAGCTTTTGCTTTCAGATCGTTGTAATACCTTTTAAGGAGTTCGTCGTTCCCTGTAACCCTGTAATCTTCCCAGGCGATCAGTATGGTCTGAAGGATCCATTCAGTGGGCCAGGTAGGTTTGAAAATCAGGTATTCAAGGGAATGCCTGGCCAGACTGTATTCACGAGCCACTCCGTAATGGCCCAACTGGTTGATCAGTGCATCCGCTTCATAGGGAATCCGTTCACGGTCGCCATCTACATATACCCCGGCAAACGAGGTGGCTTTGATCGAATATTTGCATAGATCCCAAACCTGGTTCAAGACCGGATCGGAACATTTAAAAGCGGATTCATCCTCATCGAAGGGATAAAAAACCGTTTCACGGATTACTTGCGAGTGGGTAACTTCCCCTGGGTAATTTTCAATCTCACAATAGCGGAAAGGGGTTACCTCCCCGGTATAGACCGGCATCAGCACCGCCTGCGGTCCGGTGTTTCTTTTGTCGGGAGCAATCAAAACCGTATAGGTATGCCATCCTTTTTTCAGTTCAAGGGTATAGTGGGAATAGCGGATTGTCCCTCCAGGTTTGCGGTCGATTCTTCCCTCCTTAAGGGCTTCTCCAAGATGGATGTGGATGCGCTCGCCCTGCTTTTCACCAAAGAGTACCAGTCTCACACGCCCGAAGGCTGCTTTTCCAAAATCTACAAAATAACCCCCTCCTGCTAACGGTTTTATTTCTGCCGGATATTCATCCTGCTTCTGCAGGGGATAGATGGCTGTGTCGTATGCTTCCGGCTTTTCCGCCATTAGAAAACTTCCAGGCTCCGAGAAGGAAGATTCCTCCCCCTTTTCATCCCATATTCTCACCTTCCAGAAATAGACTTTCCCTGGTTCAAGCGGTTTGCCCCCGTACACCACATTAAGCGACCGGCTGCTTTCCGTTTTGCCGCTGTCCCACATATCGGCCTGTTTATCGCGGAGTAACTCCGGTGAAGTGGCAACCAAAAGCTGATAGGCCGACTGTTTCACGTTGTTTCTTTCCGATGAAACCACCCATCCAAAGAAGGGGTGTTTTTGCCTGATCGGGGCAAACTGAAAATTTTCCCTCCTATGCACAGCCTCATCCAGAGATATTTCCACCGGATAACCGTTCAGGAACACCTGGCCGGAATGAGCCAGAAAATTAACGGTCAATCCGGTAGGAGGATTAACTGCTGAAACAGAAAAGAACAAACTTTGAGCAAGAATCGTGAGAATAACTAATCCTATTTTCTTCATGTTATTTTTCCAAAACAGTTTAATTAAAGTTTTCTTAATGAAGTGGGATCACTTTCTGAAAATGGAGTGTCACTGGTCCTGAAAGACCCGATTTCCGGAGCAGGCTTTCCTTTTCCGGAGCTTCAAATTTCTTCACATTTGTACGGGTAACCTTTTCATTATCCGGAAGATAACTATCTCCGATCAACCGATTAGCCCAAGAATTGACCACCGTCACCTCAAGGGAATTGCTGCCCGGTTTAACCAGGTCAGTAATGCAGGTTACAAAAGGCGGCATCCAGAGAATAACCGGATCGCTCCCGTTAATTCTGACATAGGCAATTTCCTGGACGTTGCCTATGTCAAGCAGGATCTGATGGTCCTGAATCTCCTCTTCTGTCAGTGAGAACATAGTGGAATAGAACGCCCTTCCCGAATAATATTTTACCCGGTCATCTGTTGAAGAATCCCAGAAGGCCAGCTTATCGGCAATCAGGGTATCGCGTGGTCCCCAACTCTCTTCAAACCGGAGAGACCAAGGAGAAGTCACTTTTTTTTCTGACCATTTCTCAAGGGATTCCAATTCAGTGACAGTTTGATCGGACCAAGTTAATTTATATGTTCCTGAATTCGCAACAACATTTGTCAGGTTGTTTTCGGTTACTTCCAGGCGAAACGAAGGGAACATCCCCGGCAAACCTGGGTTTCCAGGAAAAAGAAGGTCTCCATCCTTTTCAATCCGCACAATGTGTTTTTCAGCTTCTTTATCCCTGAATACCACAAAACAGGATCCTTCAGGAGGCAGGTGCAGCAAAACTTCCGTGAATCCATTTTCCTCCCTGTAAGCTACAGCTCTTTCTATTTTCCCGGACATGGGATCCCACAATTCCGGCACCTTTCCGGTGATCCTGAATTTTGCGGTCACTTCTTCAAATCGGTCAGGCAGATCAGGAAGATACCTGTACTT
>CAZLDP010000227.1:0-5147 GCA_964558145.1 uncultured Prolixibacteraceae bacterium
CTCCAACATATTGAGGTCGGGTACGATTTGTAGATGCCGGTGCATCAGTCCGGTCATGTCTGCCATTGCCACTTCGGGCAGTTGTTCAATGCGGCGTTTAACCACGTTGTCGGCAAAATCGGACAGGTCTAAAAACTTTTGTTCATCAGTAGGCGTGTAAGGTTTATCGTCTTTAAGGGTAAGGTTCAGATAGAATACGGGGATATCCGTAGCACTTGCCTTGATGACGCGCGGGCGACGACAATCGCGGGGCAGGTTGTTCATCGCGGCATCAATTTTCTCGTTCACTTCGATAAACGCCAAATCGGTGTTGGTTCCGAAATCGAATTTCAGGCGCACAATGGCAGAGCCGTCACGGGTTTCGCTGCGGATATCGCGTAGCTTGCCCACCTGCATCAATTGACGGCGTATCGGCTTTACCACGGTGTTTTCCAGTTCGCGTGCCGACATGTTGTCGCCCGTTACCTGCACCGTAATTTCGGGAATGGCGATATCGGGCAACAGCGACACGGGCAGCGTGTTGTAGGTAATAATGCCGATGATCACGCAGGCCAGAAAGACCATGAGGACGGCGATGGGGCGTTGAAGAAGGAATTTGATCATGAATTACGAATTACGAATTACGAATTATGAATTACGAATTATGAATTACGAATTACGAATTTTGCGAATCAGTGAGTGCAGGGCCGAACTTGTTCGAGCTATGCCGAACGGGGGCAAAACCTGCGAAGCGAATTACGAGTTACGAGATTTTAGTTTTATTTGAATGGAACCCAATATTTTCAGCAATTCTTCAGTGTCTAACAGTAACGAATCGGCTAAATCGGTGTCTAAATAGTTGGATGCTTTCAGTAAATTGAGCCAATATTTGGTTTCACGTGCCTCTTTATATGCAATGGAGATTTTCGATAAAAAATCTCTTTGGCTTTGAGCTCCAATAGCCTCTTCAATATTTGCACCGATAGATGTTCCCGAACGCATTACTTGTTTTGCAAGTACAAACTCTTTCATTTCTTCGGTAAGAAAACGGAACAGACGCACAATGCGAAGAGCAAAAGCAAAGGATTTTTGTTGGATGAGATTGTCTTCTTTCATTTCGTAATTCGTAATTCGTAATTCGTAATTATTCATTCGTAATTATTCATTCGTAATTATTTTTACCGGCGATTCATGTGCCAGGTTGATGTTCCCACTTACAATAATTTGGTCGCCCTCTTTGAGCGTTTCACTGGCGATAGTGTACTCGGTGGCGTTTTCAAACCCGGTATCGACGTAATTCCAAATGGCTTTGCCGTCGACGGCCGTGAAAACCACCTGTTTCCCGGTGCGAAGGACAACGGCAGTTTTGGGAACTACCCATTGCCTGCCTGCCGAACGAAATGTGCTTACACGTACGTTCATCCCTTCTACCAATCGGGCGTTGTAATCCACGTTGGCTTTTATTTGCACCATCCCGTTTTCGTTTACCCACGGGTTGATTTCCGACACGCGTCCGTTTACCTCCAACCCGGGCATCGAGAAAGGAACAATTTTCATATTGTCGCCGATATTGATAAACCCGAGTTCATTTTCCAACACGGTAAACTCTACTTCTAAATTACGCGTGTCGATAATATGGCAAAACACTTCGCTTGGCGACGAAAGCGTGTACGGTTTAGCAAACAAGTTGGCGATGACCCCACCGATGGGCGCGGTAAGGGTTGCACGTTCCAAGTCGTATTTCGCCATGTTGAATTGCGTTTGCGATGAATTAAACCCGCTTTTCACACGGGCAAGTTGCATCACCTCCGCCGGCACGGCACCCAAGCTATCCAACTTGTAACCCTGCCCGATAAGCACATCCTGCATCTCCAAGAGGCTACGGTCTAAGGCATTTTGGGCCTGCTCCACCCGGCTATTGATAGAAGAGGTATCGAGCAGGGCGATACGCTGCCCTTGCGAAACCCGTGAGCCGTTTTTAACGAAAATCTGCGCGATGATTTCCGTGGTTTGAAACTTGAGTTCTGCCACCGTGCGCGCCGATATTTTACCGTTGCTTACCAGTTCGTGCTCAAAATCCACGGTTTTGAGCGTGATGGTGGTTACTTCAGCCGGGGCATCGGGAAGCAGTTGTTGAACGGTTTCGTTGGGTTTTTCTTTTTTGTTGGAGTTGCAAGCAGAAAAAGAAATAAGAATAATTCCTATTACGAAAAGAGTGGCAGTGTGGGGAAGGTGTTTCATTTTATTTTAATGTTATTATGCGGACAATAGGGTTGCTATCTATATCCAGTTTGTCTATTATTTTTTTGAATATTCCGGGCTGAGATTTTTCATCTTCAATTTTTGATAGGTATATAGCCGAAACCAATTGGTTGGCTCACACGAATAATTTGAATAGGGAACTTCAACCAATGGACCGTAGCAATAATAATTAATATAATAAAATAAAGTTTCTTCATTTTGTACTCTTTTCCATTCTATATGTTTACTCCGTTTCTACTTTTTTGCACCCCGAAATCTGCGGTTGCAAGAAGTGCAAGGGCGAACTGGCCCAATAAAATTTTCTTCTTTTATCAATATTGTATTTCAAATATATGATAACTTCTACATTTTATGAGATTAGCTCACTCATTTATAACTCATTTTTTACAAGGGGTTAGTTTACAATGTATTGTGGCTCCCTTTCCCTTGACGTGTCAGGCTGTTACCAGTTTTTTTTAAAGGGATGTCTATTTAATGTAGAGGCTTTATGGCAAACGATGTGGCTTATTATCTTTTCAATTTGCCGATAAACACGTAGTTGTTATCGTTCTCATTAATCACATCAAGCATCTTTTGCAAGCGATTGCGCTCCTTGCTACTCAGTGATTCGTTGTTTTTGAGTTGGACTTCCAACTTCTCCATTAAATCGCCCGGATCGACATTCCACACGTAGTAACCATTATAAAACTGTGCCCAATCTATAGGCATATTCCCTAAATAATCGTTGTACAGCTTGTAAAATGCGCCTTTCAATGTCTTTTTGTCCACGATATACTTGGCGGGATATTCTGTGGTGGACGTGTTTTCTGATAATTTCTTTTCTACCGTTAGAGTTCCCAAAAAATGCAAAGGAAGTTCCTTGTACCAGTGAATTTTCCACGGTTTGCCCTTGAAGTCGAGCGTGAATTTCGGGTCAAGCGTGTAGGTGACGGTGTTGTAGTGATACACGCTATCGGGACGTTGGTCGAAAAATGTAAACAGCGAGCAGTCGAATTCCCCCGTATTTTTATCGGATTGAACTTCGTTACTGAAATCGGGCTGTACCGCTAAGTGTCCGGAGGGAATACTGTCAATCATATTTCCCGTGAAATCTTGTGTCCACGCCACTACGGGAATTCCGGCAAAAGGTAACAGGAATACCGAGATTTGCGATTGGGCGGTATTAACAAAGATTTTACCTTTCGGTACGCGGTATTTCAACGGAATGGGGTCGAGCGGTTCTCCTTGCAGGTTGAACCGCAATACTTTATCGACATCCCACGGCAGGATGAAAATCTGGTTGCTCTTTTCATCCATCACTTCATCGTACACGTTTCTATATTCATTCGGACCTTGTCCGTATGCGCCAATGGCCGTGATGAACTTCCCGCTCCTGTCGAATAACTTGAATGGATTATTGCGATTGTTGCGTACCAGAATGAAATTATCGGTAACAACCGTTGCGCCACCGCTCACCAGAGCTTCATCTTTGTTGTCGAGTTTTACCAGTTGTAACTCTTCGGCAAACAGGCTTAACGGCAGGTTTATCGTATCTTTCAATTGGGTCAAATCGCATGAGATCAATTCGGAGTTTCCTACTTTTACTTTTTCAGCAACGACATTCATGTCGTTTAATCTCGAAGTTTTTTCATTTTTACACGATGTTTGCACCATGATGCACGAGAGTAGAAGTACAATGAGAAAATGTTTGTTGTTCATTTTTTACTTTTTATTAAAGAGTTAGACTTGTATGGTGCAAAATTATATGGGTTAAACTGTTTGATCAAATTTTATGGCGGACAAAATATAGTCTAAAAACAATGCTAATATATTGTAATTTAAATAGATATATACATAGATGGCTTGTAAATGGCGGACAATTGCGATTGGTTAGTAGTGTTTTTGCAAAAAGGTGTCTAAATCGGTAGCGTTATTTGTCAATTGTAGTTTGTCGGTCTTGATGCGATATTTTCGTTTGGTAATTGCCGATTTGGTCACGCAGTAAATATCGGACAAATCTTGCAGGTTTACATTGATTTTAAGTAAGCAGCAGAATCGTATGTCGTCGTCGGTTAGTTTGGGAAATTCTTCTTTAAGGCAATATGTAAAATGAGGGTAGGCTTCGTTTACACTTTTTGTAAGCTCTTCCCAGTCGTTATCGGTCATTTTTATTTTGTCAAATTTCTGTATTCTGCTATGTTCATTTTCTTCGGCATGTAGCGAAGGTATTTTATCGAACAGGTTGATACGCTTGAAAAGGGATTCGCGAATCAACGCCTCTTTTTCACGAAGGGCACTGATCTCATTTTGCTGTTTGAGAAGCAGGTTCTGGCTGTTCAGCTCTCGTTCTCTGTAGAGAAATCGTTCGCGATCATGCTTTCGCTTGGCTTGAATCCAAAAGAAAAAAGCAATGGCGGCTAAAACAAGTACCACCGTTACAACAATCAGGATAACGATATCTTTCTCTTTTTGCTTTATCTTCAACTCGTTGTTCTCGTTTCTGAGTTTTACACTCTGGTATTCGTGCTGTAATTTTGCCGTACTTATACCCGATTCGAGTTGTCCGGTGGTTTGTTCCTTGTTTTGCCACGCGTGAAATGCTTCGCAGTGCATTCCGCGATTTCGATACCAATCGCTTAAAAAGCCGTAGGCTATGTCGGCTACCACGTTATCGCTGCCTTTAACGGCAAGTTCAAGGTAATGGCGTGCCGAGTCGGGCATATTTAATTTATCGAATAGCATAGCTTGCGCCAAATTGCGCGAAGGGATTTCCTTCCGGTTTACACGCAAGGTGTGTTCTTGTTTCTTGTATTCCAGCGCCTTGACGTATTCATTTTTGGAGGCATAAAAATTGGAAAGTTGAGCGAGAATGTAACTTTGTATACTGAAATCGGCTTTTTTTTGTGCCAATTGCAGCACGTTTTGAT
>CAZLDP010000228.1:0-5132 GCA_964558145.1 uncultured Prolixibacteraceae bacterium
ATGAACGTGAAGAAAGGATGGGTGATCCAAAGGGATGAAAACCAAAAAGAGAGCAGGTTTTTTGCCATCGGAAACTGGCATGTGCCGGGCTATACCTTCACCAATAAACCCGAAGCCGATCGGGAGTCGGAATTGAAAAATGAGCAGAATTTCAGGGAGAGGACTGCCCCGGTCAACATGGTTTTCGTCTCCCCGGGCCAGGAAAAGGAGTATATGGCTGAAAAGATTCATGTGATGAATCCTTTTTCTGCTGTCCTTCACAATTACCTCGACCGGATCCCGGGTTTACAGGCTGGGAATGACAAGGATTACTACCGGAGCCAGTATATCAAAAAAGCATACCGGCAACCTGAATTCATCCAGTATCTGGATTCACAAATGGTGAAGTTGCTTGCAAACCGGACCAACGACAAGTTGATCTATTCCCATATTGATGAAATTGCATTAGGAGGCGTCAGCAGATGGACTGTGCCTCCCGCTACAGGGGCCATCATTACTGAACGGCTTAAGCGCCATGACAGGGATGCCTTGGTGTTTGTGGATCTGTTGGGTCATGCCAGGGGAAGCGCCTATCTCTTCGAGAAGCGCTATCTTCAATCCCATAAGGCATTGCCCCACGAGCCTCCTTACGATTTGATCGACCAGGAAGCGCTGAAGTGCAAGTTGCCATTGTTAGGGTTTTTCCAGGCTTATGAGGGTACGCCGGTGTATGATTTCAAGGATGGAAATTATTCGTATAAAAACCACAGTCCCGAATTTCTTAAAACCATCTGGGCTGAAAATTTACGAATTACCGCAAAGGATTACCGGAAATGCGGAGATGTTTTCGGAATCAATGCGTTTCGTGATTTTTTTGCATATCCTGAACTTGCCGGGATCACGGTTGATGCTTTAAGAGATGGATTGGGAAACAGGGTGCCCCTCTGGATCTATTTTGATGGAAACGGGTACGCCAGGCCTGCCAGTGTAACCCCGGAAGCATACCTAAAAAGTGTAGAATGCCAGATTTATACGGCTATCGTTCATGGTGCGACCGGGATTCTTTTCTGGAATGACTGGGCTAAAACGCCGGAAGTATATGAACAACTGTTGCCCATTCTTGCAAAGCTAAACCAGCGCCTCGATGTGGTCAAAATGAATACCTGTCAAACGATTGTGGAGGGGCATACCCATCTTCTCATCAAGGGAAACCGGAAAGGTGAAAAACATGTGATTGCCACCAACACCAGCAAAACAGATACCCTGCAAATCATATTGCCCGGGGGCCAGACTTTATCTCTTGCTCCCCTGGAGGTATATTTTGGCAACAGCTCCTCCATCCGTTAGCGGGTTGATATTCAGAAAATTCTCACCTTACTTGCTTCCACCGGATTGTCGCCTGCTTTAAGCGGATGCATCAGGAAGCTGTAGCTGTACTCTTTTCCAGTGAGGCGGTATTCGTCGTGCGTCCACGCGCCCCAACTGTTATCGCCGCCCAAACCCATCTGCTTAAAGTCGATATTGACGGAAGTAAGTTCACGGGGAACCACGTCGTTGATATGACGGTTGATCACTTTCTCTCCGTTCACAAACCTGCCCACAGTCCTGACCGGGGACTCAAAATCTTCCATGATCTGATGATGAGCCGTCACTTCCAGAAGTGGCATTCCTTTGAAAAGCAGTCCGTTACCTGCTGCGTCGGTGATAGCGGCCCATCGGACGTCGGTGCGGTTCCCGTTTTCCTGAGGCCTGACGTACGGATAGTACATTTCTTTAACAGCAAGTTGGTAAAGTCCCACGAAAGCGCCTGTTTTGCGGTCCTGGTAGTTTTCTTGAGGACCCCTGCCCAGCCAGGTGATCTGTTCGAACGACCGTGGCATGACCAGGTTCATTCCCATCCTGACGATCTCGGGAAGTTTTTCCGCGGTCATTTTGAAATGGTTGTCGACCTGTACATCGCCCGATCCGTATACGGTGTAAAGTGATTGATAGGTGGCTACAGGCGTTCCTGCTTCGTCAACCAGGTTAAACTGCATGTGAATCTTCACCGTGGAACCCTGCTCCGACAGGCTTACCGATTTGACCTTCCGTGTTTCGCCTGCCTTGCGCCATACCCTGCTCCGCTTGTTGAGATTGTTCCCGAAATCGTTGTCGGTGGGAGCCCGCCAGAAGTCAGGTATGGGTCCGATTTTCAAAAACTCGATCTCTCCCTTTTTGTAACTGGTCATTATCCCTGTGCTCTTGTCGAATGCGACGGAAAATCCTTCCCCGGTGACTGCGATGGTAGTTTCGGTCTCTTCACTCTTCATCTTTGGGAAAGAAGTGGCAGCCACACTTTTCTCTTTCGTATAGTAGGGAAGTAAAAACTGCTCGGCAGCCGCCTCCCACCCAGCTTCCACCAATCCTTTGGCTTCCCGCTGCCTGGCCCTGACGGTCAGGAAATACTCAGCGCCCGGTTGGGGATCGATGCTGAAATCACATTTGACCTTCACAACTTCACCCGGCGCTCCATCGGACACCGACAAGTCACCCGACGAAACGACAACACCGTCACCGGTCACTTCCCACGAAAAATCAAAGTCGGAAAGAGGAGTGAAGGCATATTTGTTGTGAATGGAGATCTCCCCGGTAGCCAGGTTGATTGGGGAGAATCCGATGTACTGGTATACCTTCTTTACTTCGGACATGGCGGGCTTTAGTCCCCTGTCGGGATCTACCAAACCGTTACAGCAAAAATTACCGTCGGTGTACAGGGAGTCGGGGCCAAAATCCCCTCCGTAGGCCCAGTAAGAATTGCCCTTATCATCCTGGGTGAGCAAACCTTGGTCGACCCAGTCCCAGATGATCCCTCCCTGGAGGGCGTCGTATTTTTCAATCACATCCCAATAGTCCTGTAAATTACCCACACTGTTCCCCATGGCGTGCGCATATTCGCATTGGATCATTGGGCGCTCGGGGTTCGTCAAGGCATACTTTTCCATGTTTTCGATTCTCATATACATCGGGCACACAATGTCGGTATTCCTGTCCTGATGAGCCTGTTCGTACTGAACAGGCCGGCTCTTGTCGACCGATTTCAGGTAGTCGTAAGTGGCGTAAAAATTGACTCCGTTGCCCGCTTCATTCCCCAGCGACCAGATAATTACCGATGGCTGGTTCTTGTCCCTTTCAAACATGTTTTCGGTGCGAAACAGATGGGCGGCCTTCCAGGCGCTGTCTTTAGCCAGTGACTTTTCACCGTAACCCATGCCGTGCGATTCAATGTTGGCTTCATCGACCAGATAAAGGCCGTACTGGTTGCAAAGTTTATACCACAATTCCGGCTGGGGATAGTGAGAGGTGCGCGCAGTGTTGATGTTGTGCGTTTTCATCAGCATGATGTCCTTCAGCATGGTCTCCCTGTCCACCACATGCCAGGTTTTCTCGTGATGTTCATGGATGTTCGTACCCTTGATATAGACGTATTGTCCGTTGATGAGCAACCTCCCGTTTTTGATTTCACTGGTGCGGAATCCGACATCCTGCCGGATGACCTCCAGGGTGTTGCCTTCTCCGTTTTTCAGGGTGATCAGCAACTCATAAAGGGCGGGATCCTCTGCCGACCATTTCTTGACGCCGGGATAACTGCCCGAAAATGTCACCTTTGATGCTCCCGGCGCTGCTTCCAGATTCTGGGAAAAGGCTTCCATCTGGGTCTCTCCATCATTGAGAAGCGCCTCTACCAAAAGCGGAACACCCTTTTCCCCGTGGTTCGATATCTCCACTTCCAGGGTGAAATTACCGTTGAGATAGGTCGAATCCAGCCCGGCAACCACCCTGAAATCACGGATATGCTGAGCATCCCTTCCAAGAAGGTAAATATCGCGGGTGATCCCGCTCATCCGCCAGAAATCCTGGTCTTCTAAATAGGATCCGTCGCACCACCTGAAGACTTCGAGCGATACCGAATTTTTTCCTTTTTTGAGGAACCGGGTGATGTTGAATTCTGCCGGGGTTTTACTATCCTCGCTATATCCTACGAATTCCCCGTTGATCCATAAGGTCAGGTTGGAACTAACTCCCCCCGCATGAAGGTAAATCTCCCTGCCCTTCCAGGTCTCCGGAACTTCAAAGCTCCGTTTGTAGGATCCAACCGGATTATGGTTCCCTTCTATCACCGGGGGAGTGGGTTTGTGCGGGTAAACCACGTTGACATAGATGGGATAATCATAACCTTGCTGCTCCCAGTTAGCGGGAACGGCAATCTCATCCCAACCCGAGGTATCGTAGTCGTCTTTGAAAAACCAGAAAGGCCTGGAAGAGGGATGCTGAGCAAGCTTAAATTTCCATATTCCATTGAGCGACATCACCATGGGCGAGTTCTCCGGATTGTCGAGGCGGGCCTGCTCCACTGTGGCAAAGGGAACGAAGTGGGCGCGGGGCGCTTCCCGGTTGATCTGGCTGACAGCGGGATCTTCCCAGGCTTTCCCGTTGGCTTCTTCATAGGGGATTTCCGAATAATCGCGGTATCCTGAGCACCCTGCCAGGGTGAAAACCGACAGAAAGATGAAAATGATTTTTATGATCCTCATGTTGTTATGGTTTAATGGTTTATGTAACATGCAAAGGTAAACGATTTTCCGGAAATCCATACACTCTCTTAAAATTAAAATGTATAATGTATGACATAATGCTATATTCAACTATCCGGATCACTTTTGAGAGGGGTTTTTTCTGGGCGGCCTCCAAGGAAAGGGGTAGGGTAAAGTTGGGAGCCGGGAGGCCGGGGATTTATATTCCAAAGAGTTGGCCTATTTGCCGTTTAACCTCCTCCGGATCGGGATTGACGGGAAAGGTGAGTGCAGGCTTCAGGTACCAGAGAGAGTGGCCGGCTTTGTATCGCTCTTCTCCACCCCCGGTAATGTTGAGCATGATCAGGGCATCGGCGGCAATCATGCCGTTCGCGGCAGCTTGCTGCAAGGAGGCCACAGCCACTGCCGAAGCCGGATGGATGTCAATGCCTTCTTTTTTCTGGAAGAGGGTTGCCGCGGCGCGTGCATCTTCGTTGGTTAAAGCCATTACGGTTCCTCCTGAATCGGAAAGCGCATCATAGAGGCCTCCTGACAGGGAATAAGGGGGTTTGCGGTTTGAAAGCACCTTGGCATCAATGATTC
>CAZLDP010000229.1:0-5107 GCA_964558145.1 uncultured Prolixibacteraceae bacterium
CCGGTGCCATATTCACCACAATTTTTTGCTTGGTCCATTTGTAACCGTGGATCCGCAGGGCTGATTCGATCCGCTGCTGGCTCTCTTTCACTGCATTGTCGGCCAAACCCACCAGCAAAAATTTGATGCCTTTGGTGACATCGGCCTCGATGGTTATGGTAGCCGCATTAATCCCAAATACGGCGCTCCCGAAAGTTTTAACAAGCATGACTTGTGTCTAAAGGTTTGTAAGCTAAAGTTAAGTACTTTTCCTCACAAACAGGCTGCCATTCAGAAAAAAAAGTCCGGAAACTAAAAATCTTTAAAGGGCAAACGAGATAAGTCGAGGTTCCCTCCCGACAAAACAATTCCTGTTCGGGTCCCTTCAAAGAGGGAGGGGTGTTCCAGGACAGCAGCCAAGGGAACAGCCGAAGAGGGCTCGATAATGATTTTCATTCTTTCCCAAATCATCCGCATAGCTTTGATGATGTTCTCCTCCGTGACCGTGACGATATCATCGACATCGCGCAGGATGATCCTGAAATTTCTTTTTCCCAGGGAGGTAAGCAAGCCGTCGGCGATGGTGCGGGGGTTCTCCGATGGAAGAAGGGTATGTGCCCTGAAGGAGCGGTAAGCATCATCGGCGCCTGCAGGTTCGGCTGCGATGACGCGGCACCGGGGGAGCAGGGCCTTTGCCGACAAAGCGCTTCCGCTGAGCAATCCTCCTCCCCCTACGGGAGTCATCACGATGTCCAATTCGCCGGTTTCTTCAATCAGCTCCTTTACTGCCGTACCTTGTCCGGCAATTACCCGGAAATTGTCGTAGGGGTGGATCTCCGTGGCCCCGGCGAAGGCTGCCACCCGGGCCAGCGTTTGCTCCCTGGCTTGGAGGGTGGGTTTACAAAAGGTGATTTTTCCTCCATAACCGGCCACCGCCTGTTTTTTGATTGAGGGCGCATTCTCCGGCATCACGATAAAGGCAGGTATTCCCCTCATCCTGGCTGCCAGAGCAAGAGCCGCTGCATGGTTCCCCGAGGAATGCGTGGCTACCCCCCTTTCAGCCTCTTCAACGGTCAGCGAAAAGACCGCGTTGCAGGCGCCCCTGAATTTGAATGCCCCAACCTTCTGGAAGTTTTCGCATTTGAAAAACAACTGTGCTCCAGTCATCTGGTCGATCGACCCACATGTCATGACCGGTGTGCGGTGCACAGAATTTCCAATCAGGTCGTGCGCCTTTACCACATCGCTGAAATCAGGTATCTCCATCGGAGAACTTTTTGTTGAGGAGTTCATAATCGGTACGGAAATAGGAGTGATCAGAGAGATATTTCATCCGTTTCAATCCTGTGATGTATAAATAAACCACAAAGGCCAGGAAAAAAATCCAGAGCCATTCATAACCTGCCATCAGGATAAAATCGTAAATTCCATGCAGCAACACAGGGATAAAAAGCGCCAAAACGGAATACCGTTTTCTCTTTTGCGGATAAAATTTTGCCAGGCCAGCATAATAGCCCATGGTGATGCCAAAAATAGCATGGGCAGGAACCGCGGTAAATGCCCGCAACAAACCGGTGGCATACCCATCCCGGAACACATACATCACATTCTCGACAGCGGCGAATCCCAGGGAAATAAAGGTTGCATAGACGATACCGTCATATTTTTCGTTGAATTCCCTTCGCTTCCAGAAAAGGAGGAAGAGGGCAATGAATTTGAACATCTCTTCGGTAAAACCGGCTACCACAAAGGCTGTCCAGGCAGTTTCGGCCCATCCTGCGAAGTTTTCACCTGCCGTCGAAAGGACACTCTCCACCGCCATTACCGGGATGACAATCAGTGCGCCGGCCACCAGCGAAAGCAAAAGCAGGACGAAAGGTTCCCGCTCGTATTTGTCGCGGAGCCAAATGTAGGCTGCAATGATGGCAACCGGGGCCAAAGAGATGACAAGGCTATCCATAAAATAATCAAAAACTGACAGTCGGTCTGCGCCCGCATTCCCGGAATGTGAACCGGCATCGCGGGCGTCCTATCCCACACAAAAACTGGAAAAGGAGGATCTCAACAGGCCATTTCAGAGGTTGTCAATCAACTCCTTCATGATCAGCGTCATTTTCGGTTCGGCCTTCATGGCCACCTGCTGCACCTCCTCATGGGAAATCTCCACGATCTGACCCGGAACACCACTGTCGGTAATAATGGATATACCGAAAACCCTCATCCCGGCATGACGCGCGACGATCACTTCCGGAACGGTACTCATTCCCACTGCATCGCCTCCAAGTTTCCGGAACATGATATACTCAGCCGGGGTCTCAAAGGTAGGACCGGATACCCCCACGTAAACCCCCTCTTTCAGATGATAATTGTGCTCAAGGGCAATTTTCTTGGCATTCATGCGAAGCTGTTCGTCGTATACTTTGCTCATATCGGGGAACCGGGGCCCCAGTTCCTCCTGATTTTTCCCTCTCAGCGGGTGTTCCGGAAAAAAATTGATATGATCCCTGATCACCATGATGTCGCCTATCTGGTAATCGGGATTGAGGCCGCCACTGGCATTCGACACGAAAAGATGGGTGATCCCCATTTCCCGCATGACTCTGACCGGGAAAGTCACCTCTTTCATGGAGTAGCCCTCATAATAATGAAAACGCCCCTGCATGGCCAAAACCGCCTTGCTACCCAGTTTCCCGAAAATCAGCCGTCCGGCATGGCCTTCGACCGTCGAAACAGGAAAATTGGGGATTTCGTGGTAGGGCACGGTATCCGTGATTTCAATTTCATTGACCAGGCCACCCAATCCCGTACCCAGAATAATGCCGATATCAGTTTTTAGGTTTACTCTTCCTGATATGTAGCTCGCGGTTGCTTTTATTTTCTCCAACATAATTTAAAATTTTCTTGTCAAACAGTTTGCCCTCCCGGTCAAGAAATTTGACCTGAATAGGGAGGAAATATATCGATGATTTCACTTCTGGGGTGAACAGATCGAGCCTGGTGAGCCTGGCTACATCTTTTTCGGTGGTAACGATAATCCGCTTGGAGTTTTGAAGCTGGTAAAATTTCCTAACAATGAGGTGGATATCCTTTTCGGTGTAATAGTGATGATCGGGGAAAATGGCGGTATCCACCTCGGCAGAGAGTTTTTTCACATGCTGAACCACATACTCCGGCGAAGCAATGCCGGCGACCAGAAGGATTCCCATCTGTAAGGTGTCGGCAAAGAGGTCCATCTTCGGGGCTTCGGGGAATACGGGATAAAGCTGTCCATATACCATGGTAGTGAAAAAGAGTTTCTGGTAAGGGAAGAGGTACACATCCTTGGCCATAATCCTGCGAGTGATCGGTGTAATTTCAGCAGGGCATTTTGTAATGATAATGATATTGGCCCGCCGAAGTTGGTAGCGGCTTTCCCTCAACCGGCCATAAGGCAGTAAATGGTCGTCGCGCAACGGCTTGTTGTAATCGATCAGGAGAATGTTAAGACCCGGGTTGATGCGTCGGTGTTGGTAGGCATCATCAAGCAGAATCACGTCGGGAGGAGTGTCAACGGCCAGCAACTGTTCCACGCCGGCCACCCGGTTCTCGCATACCGAAACGGTCACCCCGGGGAATTTCTTTTTCATCTGTAACGGCTCATCACCGGTTTCCATGACGTCGGAGGAAGTGTGGACCAAAAGAAATCCCTTGGTTTTCCGCTTATATCCCCGGCTCAGCGTGGCCACCCTGAACTGCGACTTCAGCAGTTTGATGACGTACTCGGTATGGGGGGTTTTACCGGTTCCCCCCACGGCAATATTCCCGAATGAAATCACCGGTATATTGAAATCGACCGATTTCAAAATCTTCAGATCATACATCCAGTTGCGGATTGACACGACCAATCCGTAAACCAGCGAGAGGGGATACAAAAGCAGCTTCCGCATACGACAGAAATTTGGAAGACTAAAATAGTAATTATTAGCCGATAAAACTAAAACACGTGAACCGGTAGGGTCACCTCAATGGACTACCGGATCGCCATATCGAAGGGGATCCGGGCATAGAGTCCCCTCATCTGTTTTAACTGGTTGATCTGCTGATAATAGGGCCAGGCATCGCCTAACTCCCGCCTAAGAAACCAGGTACGGGCATTGTCTGTACCCCCCTTCAGAAGTTCTGTCAGTGGGTCGGCAAGTTCCGGAAGTTTCACAATCCGGTAATTCTCAAGTCCGGCTAAATCCGCTGCGGCGGCAACGGCTTCATCAAGGCCTCCCAATTGATCGACAAGCCCAATCTGGAGTGCGTTTTCACCGCTCCACACTCTTCCCTGCCCGATGGAGTCGACTGCGGCAGGTTCCATTTTCCTGCCATCGGCCACTCTCGACACAAACAAAGAATATCCCTCCTCAATGCTATTCTGCATCAGGTCTCTTTCGAATTCGCTCATCGGACGGGTAAGGGAAGGCATATCGGAATGGGCATTTGTTTTCACCACATCGATGGTGATTCCAAGCTTTTCATTGATGAACTCCCCGGCATTGGGAATGATTCCGAATATGCCGATCGACCCGGTGATGGTATTGGGCTGCGCGAAAATTTGATTGGCGGCACAGGCGATGTAATAGCCACCCGAAGCCGCCACATTCCCCATTGACGCTACGACGCTCTTCTCTTCCGCAGCGAGTTTCACTTCTCTCCATATCACTTCGGAATCGTAGGCACTTCCACCGGGAGAATCGATACGCAGAACGATGGCCTTGTAAGAGGAGTCCTGCCTTACTTTGCGGATTTCACGGGAGAGTTTGTCCCCGCTGATACCTTCGCTTCCCATGCTCATCCCAATGTCGCCGCTGGCATAGATAACAGCAATCTTGTTTCTCGAGAATGGAGTTTTCTGTTCCTTCTTTACCGGGACCTTTGCATAATCCGATGCCGTTACCAGGGGAATACCCTTCCGGGAAGCGATTCCGGTAATTTTGCGCAAATCGTCAAGGACTTCATCCTTGTATTTCAGAGTATCTACCAATCCGGTAGCCAGCACCTCCTCCGCCTTCCTGAAAGTCATTACCCGATCGGCAAGTTCGTTCAGCCGCTCCACCGGGATATTTCTTTCCGCGGAAATTCCTTTCAGCATATGATTCCACAT
>CAZLDP010000230.1:0-5082 GCA_964558145.1 uncultured Prolixibacteraceae bacterium
TATTAATACAATGTAAAGAAGTAAAAGATTGGAGTGATGAGACAGATACTATTCCACCCGGTAGTATATCAAATCCTAATGTTACAAATATTAATGGTGGAGCAATAATTACCTATACCCTTCCAACAGACAAGGATCTTTTAGGGGTAAAAGCGATTTATTCATTAACCGAAGAGAGTGAAAAGAAGGAAGCTTTTGCTTCTGCCTTCAGTGATACGCTTATATTGGAAGGCTTCTCCGATACAAAATCAAGAAAGGTTCAACTGGTGAGCGTTGATAAAAGTAAAAATGAATCGCAACCTGTTGAAGTGACTATACAGCCGCTCACTCCTCCTGTGGAAATTATCAGAAACTCTTTGACAGTCAATGAAACCTTTGGTGGCATTTTTGTTACTTGGGAAAATCCTGACAGGAAAAGTATCGGTATCTCATTATACGCAGAAGATTCAACAGGCTTTATGAATCTGGACTATACTTATTTTACCACAGAGAGAGATGGAAGATACTCATTTAGAGGGTATGAATCTTTACCAAAGAAGTTCAGGATTCATGTTCGTGACAAATGGAACAATTTATCTTCACCACTGGATACCATCCTTACTCCAATATTTGAGGAAGATGTCATACTGAGAAACCAAAGTGGCAATCTCCTTTGGCAGCGATACGGATATGCAAACAGGCTGGTCGAATGGATGGGTGATTATGCCGGTCAATATAGTTCATGTGTTTTTGAGAGATTTTTTGATGGCGGGACTAGCAGTAGCAATTATTTTCACCCTGGATTATCGGCTCCCAACTATTTAACCGTATATACTCAAAATCCGGAACATGCTCAATGGAACACCGAATATAGGACGTTTTATCTTACCATAGATATGGTGGAAGAAGTACGTTTAAGCAGGTATAAATTATACGGCAGAACTACTTCCCTTAATCCAAATGATTTAATAGAAGCCAGGATTTGGGCAACTAATGAAGAACCTAAACAACCCGAAGATTTCAACTTTGATAGAATCAAGAGCCTTCAATACTGGACAAACTGGTCACGAATTGAGGCAACGGATGCATGGAAAAACGACTGGGTTAATATTGGGTATTTTCATGTAATTCCTCCATCAGGCGCATTGGAAAACTTCCAATGGACTGCAGAAGACAGGGTATGGTGGCAATCGGGGGTTGATTTTGATTTTTTCCCGGAACATACGAAAAAGCCTTTTCGGTATATGAGGATAGAATGTATCCGGAATATAAAGGGAGAAGGTAACATGACCCACCAGTTTATCGAAATGGAGGTTTATGGAAGTTTTGTTAATAAATAATGCTCCTTTATACTAAAATATTTTTGAGGCAATTATAGAATGAAGCGTTAAAGATCAAATCTGTTTTATCCATTGTTGCAGGCTGAAACCTGCGGCAATGGATAAAGTTCTAACATAATAGTTAAAGGAGTTCAATTCTTTGTCCTTTGCCGTCCTTTTCACCGAATGGATTGCTGGTTTAAATGATTAGCTAAATTATATTCGTATGAATAAAAAACAATTTATTCAACAGACAAGCCGACGCGGTTTTCTGAAAATAGCCGGAATTGGGGCAGGAGCCGGTATTCTGGGAGTGCAGAATATTGCCTGTACCAACAGGAAAAAGATATCGAACCAGCCGGTGATAGAGGGTTTCGATGACAAAGGGTCAGAAGCGCCAAGCGCCAAAGTATGGGAGCCTGTTTCAGACCGTAAGATCCGTGTAGGATTAGTTGGGTACGGAGTCTGCAAATTTTCGGCTGCTTTTGGATTTCAGGATCACCCCAATGTGGAAGTAGTTGCTGTAAGTGATCTGTTCCCTGACCGATGTGCAGAATTGGCAAAAGTAACAAGATGTAAAAAGACTTACCCCTCACTGGAAGAACTTGTCAAAGATGACAACATTGAAGCAGTATTTGTAGCAACTGATGCTCCAAGTCATGCCAAACATTGTGTTGAAGTATTAAAACATGGTAAACATGTAGCCTGTGCGGTGCCTGCTGTTTTTGGATCAATAGAAGAAGCAGACATGTTGTTAGAGGCAGTAAAGCAAAGTGGTCTAAAGTATATGATGTTTGAAACTTCTTGTTATCACGCAGATAATCACGCTATGCGTGAAATATATAAAGCAGGCGGATTTGGCAAAATAATTTATGCTGAAGGTGAATATTTTGATAGTGGGCCATCAAGCCCCGAAGAATTTAATTATCCCGAGGGAACCGGGTCATACAAAGGGTGGCGTATAGGCATTCCACCTCAATGGTATCCTACTCATTCAAATGCATATTATGTTGGCGTAACTGGTGGGAGTTTCACTGAGGTAAGTTGTATGGGAATCCCAAGTCTGATAAAACGTTATAATGTAAACAATCAATATAAAAACCCTTTTTGTTCGGAGATAGCTCTTATGCGCACAAATGAGGGAGGAATGGCACGAATGGGTGTCAGTTGGGATACACCTGGGAATGGTGGAGAGGCGGGTCGTGTGAGAGGTCAAAGAGGATCTTATTATGGTGGTGATAAAGGAAAATATACCGGTCATGAGCAAAATCTTCCCGATCTCAAACGTCCGCCATTACCCCCGGGAGTGGATGCCGGAGGACATGGTGGGTCACATGGTTGTCTCATGGATGAATTTGTAATGGCAATTATTCAAGACCGTAAACCGTTAGTAGATATTGCAATGGCCCTTAATATGACAGTTGCCGGAATTGTGGCGCATCAATCAGCATTAAAAGACGGCGAAGTGATGAAAATACCGCAATATAAATTCTAATAAACAGAAAAATATTTATGAATATAAAATCATTTAGTCAGAGATCCAGCCGCCGCAAGTTTATTGAACTGGCCGGATTAGGAGTTGGGGCAGGTGTTCTTGGACTATCACAAGTAACCTGCAAAAGCGGACAAAAAGAGGTTACTCAGCCGGACATCCCAGGATTTGAGATTACTCCTTCGGAACAGGACCCATCGGAAGGGTGGGAGCCTGTTTCAGACCGTAAGATCCGTGTAGGATTAGTTGGGTACGGAGTCTGCAAATTTTCGGCTGCTTTTGGATTTCAGGATCACCCCAATGTGGAAGTAGTTGCTGTAAGTGATCTGTTCCCTGACCGATGTGCAGAATTGGCAAAAGTAACAAGATGTAAAAAGACTTACCCCTCACTGGAAGAACTTGTCAAAGATGACAACATTGAAGCAGTATTTGTAGCAACTGATGCTCCAAGTCATGCCAAACATTGTGTTGAAGTATTAAAACATGGTAAACATGTAGCCTGTGCGGTGCCTGCTGTTTTTGGATCAATAGAAGAAGCAGACATGTTGTTAGAGGCAGTAAAGCAAAGTGGTCTAAAGTATATGATGTTTGAAACTTCTTGTTATCGCGCAGATAATCACGCTATGCGTGAAATATATAAAGCAGGTGGATTTGGTAAGCTGGTCTATTCGGAAGGTGAATACTATCACTATATGGAACAGCCGATAGATTCATACAAGGGTTGGCGTATAGGATTACCACCTCAGTGGTATCCGACACATTCAAATGCCTATTATATCGGTGTTACAGGAGGAACATTTACTGAAGTCAGTTGTATTGGGGTTCCTAGCATCATTGAACATCTTAAGCCTAAGAACAATATTTACCGGAATCCTTTCGGCACTGAGATAGCACAATTCCGGACAAGTGAAAACGGAGTTTCCAGGATGGGTGTAACATGGGATACTCCCGGCGACGAAGGAGAACGGGGAAGGATACGTGGTCAAAGAGGTTCGTTTCATGGGAAATATGAGGGGCTCGAAAAGAATCTGCCGGATCTGAAAAAACCACCTCTTCCTCCTAGTGTTCCGGTCGGCGGACACGGAGGTTCTCATGGTAATCTGATGAATGAATTTGTTATGTCAATTCTCCAGGACCGCAAGCCACTCATCGATATCGTAATGGCGCTGAACTTAACTGTTCCTGGAATTGTGGCGCATCAATCAGCATTAAAAGACGGCGAAGTGATGAAAGTCCCGCAATATAAGATTTAGGGTGGAAAAGTAATTACAATACTTATTGTTAAAGAATACCTATCGATTTAATCTTAATCAGTAAAATAATATGAAGACTTTTTCTCTCGTGAAAATATTATTTTTACTAGTACCTATAATGTTCATTGGTGTTTCATGCCAAGTGCCGGAATCGTCTTTTTCTTCTGATGTGATAGTATTTATTAACTCGAATTCTTTAGAACATAAAAAAGGAGTTGAAAAGTTAATACCTTACCTTCAACATTATGGAATTAAATTTACAACAATTGATCTTGCAAAGGGAAAGGTTCTGGGGAGTATTGATAATTATGCGCTTTTAATTATTTCCCATCCTGATATAATCGCAGGCAATAATAATTTAAAAGCCAAGCTTGGAGATTACTTGGAACATATCAGGTCTGAGGGAATAGGAATTCTGAGTTTTGATCCACAGATGCCCGATTATCTTTTAACCTCGCCGATGGATGGATTAAGTGAGGATAAAAATGTAGGTGAAATTATCTTTTCAGATAAAGAACATTATATTACTTTATGGCATCATCCCGGCGAAAAAAAGAATCTGTTCGGCTATATGTCAGTTCCAAAATTCCAATTGAAGAAGGGAGAAATATTACTTACGGGCAACAACCATCCTTTACTTGTTGTTTCGAAAGAGGGAAAAGGAAAGATAGCCCAGTGGACCAGCCTGGATTGGATGTATAATTCAATATTAGGCCCTTTAGGAGGTCTTGATGACTGTTTATGGAAATCCATTGTTTGGGCTGCCAGGAAACCCTTTGTTATGCAAGCTTTACCACCGATAGCAACTATGCGTGTGGACGATGTTGTTGGTTGCGGCAGCCAACAATGGAATAAAACACCTTTTTATTGGATTAAAACAGTAAATAAGTATGGTTTGAAGCCCTGGTTAGGTTTGTTTATATATAATTTAACACCTGAAGGAATTGAAGAATTAAAAGGTATTTTTAATAAAGGAATGGCAACAGGATCGCCTCATGCATTTGGCAGGCCTCCACGCCCTGAATCGTCGCTGAAAAAT
>CAZLDP010000231.1:0-5082 GCA_964558145.1 uncultured Prolixibacteraceae bacterium
CCCTGAAACCTGCGGAGGCAGACCGGTACCGCCGGAAAAATGTGGGTTTTGTCTTTCAGCAGTTTCATCTGGTGCCTTATCTGACAGTATGGGAGAACCTCCGGCTGGTCGGAGCGAAGCACTATTCTCCTCCGTTGATCCGGGACTATATAGACCGGTGCGGGCTCTCCCCTCTGGAGGGGAAATATCCTTCGGAGCTGAGTGTGGGCGAAAAGCAAAGGGTGGCTTTTCTGCGCGCCATACTTCCCGGCCCCGATATTCTGCTAGCCGATGAACCCACGGGGAACCTCGATCCGCAAAACTCAAAAATACTCCTGGAACTGATCGGCGATTTCAACCGGGAAGGGGGTACGGTTTTGCTGGTATCGCACCAGCCTGAAACCGCCCGCTATGCACAAAGAAGCATCAGACTCAGCGAAGGTCAACTTATTCCCTAATATTATTTTGATGAAAAAGTTTTTGTTTTTCACCGTTGTTCTGCCGGCCTTTTTGTTCCGGAGCCAGCCTCTGCAAGCCCAGACGGAAATTGCCGTTCACGGCAGCATTTTCAATACCGAAACCGGGGAACCTCTTCCCAATGCCCATATCGCGGTAACTGCCACCCAAACGGGGAGCAGTTCCGATTCAAACGGCAGCTTCGAGCTCCGGCTCAAAGAGGGAAAAACCCGGATCAGGGTGAGTTCAGTGGGTTTCGGGACCAGGGAGATCCTTCTCAGGGTAGTGGACGGCCAAACCGATACGGTAAGGATCGGGCTGAACCCTCTGAAATTCGAGATTGGAGGGGTGGATGTTTTCGGGAAGCAGGCTTTTCATGCTGGGGATACATCCGTCAACAGGGTGCCCCTCTCGTTTTTACCCGTCCTCACCAGGGTTACAGCCGCTGAAATAGAAAAGATGGGGGCCACCACCCTGGTCGATGCCATCCGGTATGTGCCGGGAGGGTGGACCGAGACCAGGGGCCGGAAAACCAAACAGTTTTTTGCTGTCAGGGGCCAGAAGTATCCCTACCCCGACTACTCCATCAATGGGGTATGGCAGAAGGAGTTCGAAGAAACAGGTTATTTTCTCACCGCCCTCGATATCGAATCGGTCGAAATAGTCAGATCGGGGAATGCGCTCGTGAAAGGGCTTTCGGGGTTAACAGGTGTGATCGATGTCAAAACGAAGAAACCCGAAAAGGAGAGTTTCTCGCTGACCGCAAAATACGGGGAGATGAACAACCACCTCTCTCATCTTCAGTACGGGAATAAGTTGAACAAGATGGTTTTCACCACGTCGGCCTCCCTGTTTGGCACCAGCGGCATTCCCGGAAGAAAGGGGAAAGAGCGGATTGCCAATTTCCATGGCGACATAGACTGGGTTTTAACCCCGGGGATGAAGCTGTCGGCGGGGGTCACCTGGATTCAGGGGCTGAGGGAGTTTGTGAACATTGTAGAACCCGGTGCGCCAAATATTCTGAACCGGGAGGAGAAATTTGACCCGGTGCGGACGCTGATTTCTTATGCCAAACTGAACCTGACGGGCAAAAAGGGGGTGCTGACCGAAATACAAACCAACCTGACTTTGCGCGATGCGGTATCGGTGAGTTACAACATTTCGCAGAAGAGCACCACCACTACTCCTGAAAAGGACTGGGAGTACGGGATCAATTTTCTGCACAGCCAATCGCTAACCTCCTCCAACCGGTTGCGGTTCGGGGCGCTTTACAATCACTGGGTTGCGCCCGAAGGAAAACGTTATTATACAGGACGTGCCTGCGATGTGCACACCTGGTCGGCTGTGTTCACCGATGAGCAGAAAGCAGGGAATTTCATGCTGGACGGCGGGGTTCGCGCCATCGGGGGTTACATTGTGGAATGGGGAGGTTTCGGGATCGAGGGGAGCGCCGCAGGGTTTCAGAATGTGGCTCCCATCGTGGATCAGTATGCCCCTCCCGAATGGCAGGCTGTGGGGGGCGTATCGTTTCTTCCTCCGGCCCGCGTATCGGTCCATTACCACTTTGCAGGGGGAAGTGTCGCACCCCGCAAGGGCAGCCTTCTTCAGTCAGGAGAGACGCCTGCTGTAGAAGGACGCTTCCAGCACGACCTGGGTCTCCGCATCACCACACGGAACCACGCTGAATTCACCGTGACCGGATTCTACACCTTAAGAAACGATGCCATTGACTACAGTGGAAAGACGCTGACAGCCGACAACGGCATGGTGGTGGAGCTTTACGAAAACATAGACAAACAGAGTTATGGCCTCGAAATGTCGGCAAAGGCAGAGATTCCCCTGCTCCATAGTTCACTGTTTGCCAACGCGTTGTGGATGAAGGGCAAAAAAGAATCGGCAGGGGAAATGGTCAGGGATGGCCAACTCCCCGAAATCATCCTGAACGGAGGGATCAACTTCCTCCATGCCGGGTTCGACGCCAACTTTTATGTCAACTATACGGGTAAATACTCCAATAACCGATTCGTGAATCCCTCCTGGGTGAAAGAGAACGGCGATTTTCCCCTAGGGGATTTCGTCGCCCTTGACGTCACCGCTGGTTACACATTTGAGGGGAAACTCCGCAAGCGGGTGTTTGCCGAAGTGAAGAACCTGCTCAACGACCACTACATGACGGTAGCAGGGTATCCCGAACCCGGAAGGATCTTCTCCTCGGGGTTCAGAATCTATTTCTAAGGAGTCGTCGCTCCCCGAATTACTGCAGGCGGATCAAGCTCTGGGTAGCTTCGACCCTGAGCTCCCCGGTCTCAGAATCATCCGCTTCCACCTTTTTCAAGGCTTCAACGATCTGCTGTTTCCGGGTGCTGAGGTTAAACCAGCCTAACGCTTCGGCCAGTACGGTACGCACATGCGGGTCATTGCCACTGTCGCCCAGCACGGTCAGCAACCGGTCAACCTGTTGGTGATTGTTAAAGTTCCGCAGACTCCTGATGGCGTTAATCCTTTGAACGGGATCAGCCGATTTGTCGGTGATGGCGCCGAGCGATTTCTCCTGTGCGGCGCTACGCCGCTGGTAATACGAAATCAGGTCAACTGATCCCTCTGCCTGATGTCTTTCAATTTCGCGGACTACCTCACCGGTGTCGAACATCTCAAGCGAACCCTGGGCTGCATACTGAACCCGCTGGCTCTCATGGGCATAGAGGACGATGCGGACAAGCGGGGCGATGAGTTGCGGATCGCCCGAATAACCGGCATACCGTGCAGCTACCCTGCGGATATATTCATAGGGGTCATCGAGTCCCAGCCTGATTGCCTCCACGGTGCAGTTGCCATCGTACTCAAGGAGCCTTTTTAAAGCTTCCATGCGCACACTGTACGCCGGACTCTCCCTGAAAACCTTCAACAGGAACTCATCAAAGTCCTCCGGCGAACTTTTGGCCAACTGGCGAATGGCAATGGCCTGCAGATTGGGCTGCCGGCTTTTCACCATTTTCTTCCATACCCTGGTTTTCGCCGCGCTCTGCGCGAGATTTCGGTTCAGCTTTTCCTGTCCTTCACAGTAAAAGCGGAACGTGGGATCGCCGATGAGGTGGGTCTCCAAATATTGAATATCCTTGTGCCAAAACCCCACCCTGGCCCCTTCGGCCAGCATTCCGAGAAGCTCCAGCGCCCACTTGTCCTGCAATACGTTGACCGTATTACCCTGAGCCACTATCGTGCCGCCCTCACCAAATACATGGTATCCTGCTATATAGCCCGGCTGGTGGAACGACCCGTTGTAACAGGCATCAAAAATCGAAATCCGGGGTTCTGTCCTCACCTTGGGTAGATCTTCCAGAACAATGTTCACATTGGCCGCGAAAAGCGAGTCGCCCTGCCTGAGCGAATCGAGTGCCAGAGGATCGAAAAAGGCATCGGTCAGCTCATATTCCGTCATGGTCTCTTCCCTGAATTTATCTGCCCGTTCGCCCGAATACCTCCGGTACGAGTTGCGCAGCGAAATTCCCAGGGCTGCCATAGGGCCGGTAACCTTCCCCGAAGGGTACTCCAGGATGTTGGGCGCCGGGAAGGCCCCGTTGATATACTGGGTGTCGTAGTCGCCGTGCTCATGAAACACGAAAAGATCGGTACCCTTCTCCTGCAATTTGTTAAACAGCTTGAATTTCATGAACGGATCCTGCCTGAAATTGTAAAACCCGTTTCCCCTGGAGGTGGTAAAGGCCGCCGGTATCTGTTCCCTGATGGCAAGCTGTTCATTCTGCCATGCCGTGAGGCAGTCGGAATTGTATCCATGCCCGTTGAAGATCACGAACCTGTCGAGCGGGTTTTGTTCCCTGTGGGCTGCCACCACTTTGACGAGGTATTTTTTAAGCAGGGTAAGCTGATCGCTCCCCATCCCGGAAGGGGGTAACATCCGGGCTGAATAAAACTCGCTCCCGATCACCTGGGGAGAACTCTCTTTCAGCCGGTAATAGAAGATAAGGGGATTCTCCTCATCCACGCTGATCCTTTCGAACTCCAGGTCTAAGTCGTCGTAGAACCTGTCGGTGGTTACCGAGGCATCCTTCAGCGGGAAGGTCTCCTCGTTCATCTTGAATGCCGTGGTGGCATGTTGAAAATTCTGAACCCGCACAATGGGGATGTTGCCCACGAAGACTACTCCCTCGAGGGCCGGTACTCCCTCCCTGATCTTCCTGATCTCCTCCCTGAGGGTTTCCGGATTGTCCCAATCGCCGGTAAGGATGAGCGTACCCAGTTCCTCCTCTTCGAGTACTTCCTTGTAAGCCCTGATCTCCTTTTCTGCAGCCTCAAAGGTAGCCTGGTCGGCCACGATCAGAAACTGCGACGGGGCCGGTTTTCCTGCGGGAATCAAGGTATGCCCGGCGTGGGGTTCTGCCATGGTAGCCATGCCCCATGCCAAACAGACCGTTATAACCATCAATCTCTTCATCTTCAATTCTTTTACCGCATAAACACTTCTAACCGCCTGGCTGTTTTAACCAGCTCATTTTTCAGTTTCTGGTCGATATCCGGGGTTTCGGCCAACTGCCGGCAGGCAGCGACGATCTCCCCTTTCCGGTGCGAAAGGGTGAACCACCCCAGGGCTTCCGCAAGTTTGATCCGGAGAGACAAGGGTTGCACGGG
>CAZLDP010000232.1:0-5073 GCA_964558145.1 uncultured Prolixibacteraceae bacterium
CCTTTATTCAGGAAGAAACAGTGGCAGGAAGCGCCCAGGAAAAGAAACTGTATGAACTGATCTGGAGGCGGACACTGGCCTCGCAGATGCAGGATGCGCAATTGGAAAAAACCGTCATCACCATTGACATTTCCACGGCGGATGAAAAATTCACTGCATCGGGTGAGGTGATTACCTTCGACGGTTTTCTGAAGGTTTACATGGAATCGACCGACGACGAGCAAGGATCTCATGGCAGTCAGGTTCTTTTGCCGCCAGTGGTTACCGGCAACCGGCTGACTGTCACAACAATCCAGGCTACCGAACGGTTTGCCCAAAAACCTCCCCGGTATACCGAAGCCTCCCTCGTCAAACGTATGGAAGAACTGGGTATCGGCAGGCCTTCCACCTATGCGCCTACCATTACCACCATACAGAACCGGAATTATGTAGTCAGGGAAGACCGGAAAGGAAAAGAGCGCGAATACCTCTGTCTGGAATTAGCCCACAACCAGATTACCAGGGTATCTAAAACTGAAATCACAGGGGCGGAGAAGGGTAAGCTTTTCCCCACCGATATTGGAATGGTGGTGACCGATTTTCTGATGAACCATTTTGGGAAGATCGTGGATTACAATTTCACAGCCAGTGTGGAAATGAATCTGGATGAGATTGCTGAGGGTAAAAAGATCTGGTATGAGGTGATTGATCAGTTTTATCATCCTTTTCACAACCGGATTGAAGAGGTGCTCAAAAAATCAGAGAAGACCAGGGGAGAGCGGATTTTGGGATCCGATCCGGCTACCGGAAAGCAGGTGTCGGTCAAGATTGGCAGGTATGGTCCCATTGCCCAGATGGGAGAGGCTTCGGCCGATAACGAACAGGAAAAACCGTTGTTTGCTAGTCTGAGGCCAGGACAGCATATCGGCTCCATCACCCTGGAAGAAGCGTTGGAACTTTTCAGAATGCCTCGTGATTTGGGAGAATTTGAAGGGAAGAAAGTTACGGTAGGGGTGGGCCGTTTTGGTCCCTACGTGCGGCACAACAACAAGTTCATTTCACTGACCAAAACCGATGATCCTTATACCATTTCACTGGAGAGGGCCGAAGAGCTGATTGCCCTCAAAAGGGAGAAGGAGAAGAATGCCCTTCTGAAGAGTTTTGAGGAGGATGCTGAGCTCAGGATCCTGAAGGGGCGTTTCGGTCCCTATATCGTTTACAAGAAGGAGAATTTCCGGATACCGAAGGGAACGCAGGCTGAAGATCTCACCTTTGCCGCTTGCATGAAACTGGTTAAGACAGGTACCGGCAAGAGCGGTGGAAGAAAAAAGAAAAAATAACACGTACAGGTTAACCCATGGATCCTGGTTTATATTGCATTCCGGTCGATTTTAAGTCTTACAGTCAAAGTGGAGCCTGGGGCAGGCATACACTGGGTTTTCAGATTGAACGCGATACATTGAGGTTTTCGCGGTCCGGGAAGGGGGAGATCAGGGCAGCCATTCTGGGGGTACCCCATGAAGGAGGTACGCCCAACAAAGGATGCCGCGAAGCTCCCCACGCGGTGAGGAAGATTTTGTACAGGCTGGCCAACCTTGAATGCCTCAGGGGAATCATCGATCTGGGTGATCTGAAGCCGGGAAAAACGGAGGCTGACATTCAGTATGCCTTGCGCGACCTGATAGAAACACTCTGTGAGAAGGGAATTGTGACTTTGGCGCTGGGAGGTGGCCAGGATTTGAGCATTGGAATATCACGCGCATTCACCGACGACCGGGAGTTTGTCCTGACTGTGGCTGATGCGACGGTGGATGTGAAAACAGGAAGGGAAGTTACCGGATCGGGGAATTTCCTTTCAAGGATCATGCGTGAAAATCCAAGGCTTTTTCATCTTCAGATGATGGGGATTCAGAGTCATCTGGTTCCTCCGGCCGTATTGGATTTTCTGAGGAAACAGACTTTTGACTACCTGACCCTGGGTCAGCTTCGCGACGATTTTGCTGCAGCAGAGCCGCTGTTGCGGAATACCTCTTTTCTGAGTTTTGACCTTTCAGCAGTACGCCAGTCAGATGCCAGGGGCCATTTCAGGGTTACCCCCAGTGGTTTGGATAGTGAAGAAGCTTGCCGGATTGCCCGGTATGCAGGACTGGGCAGTAAGCTGAAAGTTTTCGGATTGTTTGAAGCCAATCCTGTTTTAGATCCCGGGGGATCTACCGCTGCGCTGGCTGCCCAGATGGTCTGGTATTTTCTTGAAGCCCTTTCGCACCGCAGAACTGAGGATCCGGGTATCGACAAGTCGCTCTTTAAAAAGATTTTTGTGGAAATGGTTGACCACGGCGAGCCGATGGTCTTTTATCACCAGGCATCCACTGACCGGTGGTGGATCGAAATTTTTTCAGGAGAAGAGGACAGGCTGATTCTACCCTGCAGGGAGACAGATTATCTAAAGGCTGTAAAACAGGAAATACCTGAAGTTTGGTGGAAATATGCCCGAAAATCTGAAAGAATGTCAAAATATTAGAAAATTAAATTCGTTCTTTGCAGTACCATCAGGTAATCTTATCACAATCGGGCCGGGGGTTCCTTCCTGTGTGGACGATCCAGCCGCAGATTGCATGAGAAAAGCGTATGAGAAAAATTATTTCTTTTATATTTTTTATTTTTACCGTATATTTATCGGCACTCGGGCAGCAGGATCCGCAGTATACCAATAATATGTTTTATAAACTGGGTGTTAACCCTGGCTTTGCGGGGAGTGAGGACGCTATAAGTGGAATTATTCTGAACCGTTATCAGTGGAGTGGATTTGAAGGTGCCCCTAAGACGCTGGCATTCAGTGCTGATGCTGTTGTGAATTTGTTTGGAAAGCCCTCAGGGGCTGGAATAAATATCATCAGTGACGAATTGGGTCCTGAAAAAAACGTTCTCGTGAATTTGGTTTATGCATGGAAAACATCATTAGGGGCAGGTGATCTGGGAGTGGGTATTTCTCTGGGAATGTTCAATAAAAGCCTGAACGGGCCATGGGAGATCCCGGAAGATGATCTGGGAATCTTTACTCCACCGGGTTCTGATCCGGCCATTCCCCAGGGAGAAGTAAGCCAGGTGGCATTCGATGCCGGCATCGGCGTATATCTGAAAGGAATCAATTACTATGCTGGAGCTTCGGTTACCCATGTGAACCAGCCGGCTGTGAGGTTTTCCGATCTGGTCAGTTCCTATCTGGCCAGGCATTATTATTTGATGGGGGGATACAATATCAGGTTGTCTGATCCGTTATTCGAATTACGCCCGTCATTTTTGTTGAAAAGCGATCTGGCCGGGTGGCAGGTTGACCTGAATACCAATCTGGTATACGACGACAGGCTGTGGGGAGGGGTATCTTACCGGTTGCAGGATGCAATCGCCTTGTTATTTGGTGTGGAGCTGTTTAACGGACTGCGGGTTGGTTATTCTTTCGACCTGGTAACCTCTGCCATTGGGAGGTATGGATATGGTTCCCACGAGGTTTTTATCACCTATTCGGTGGATGTGGAAAAGAACAGAAGTCGTAAATACAGGAGTGTCAGGTTTTTGTAGGAAAAAGATAGAAGACTGAACTATGAAAAGGATTTTTTTCGCTTCAATTGTGCTTTTAATCGGTGTAGTGCTGACAAGTTCCACTTGCAGAGGGCCCGGTTCAGGCACCGGTTATGGGAATGGTGAGCTGATCGGTGCCAAGCGCCAGGGCAAATGGAAGGAATCGGCTCCTACCGGAATGGTTTTTGTCCGACGCGGGACCCTGAATATTGGTCCTAATGACCAGGATCCTTCCACGGCAACCCAGCCAACCCGCACTGTGTCAATTGATGCTTTCTGGATGGATGATACCGAAATCACCAACAACGAATACCGCCAGTTTGTCGAATGGGTTCGCGACTCCATAGCCCGTCAGATCCTGGGTCAGCAGTATCCCGAATTCCTCATTACTGAAGACCGGGACAATAACCCCATCGATCCTCCGAAAATTAACTGGAGAGAACGCATCCGCTGGGACGAGCCTGACTATCTGATGGCGCTCCAGGAGATGTTCATTCCTGACAATGAGCGCTTTTTAGGCAGACGGGAAATCGATCCCCGGAAATTGTTCTATGAATACTGGTGGGTTGACTACAAACAGGCCGCACGGCGTCAAAACAGCTATAATTTCGATACACAGCGTTATGAGGGATCGGTTTTTGATCCCAGTGGAAACGAAATACCTATCGAAAACCGCTCGGCATTTATTTTCAAGGACAGGGTTAACGTGTACCCCGACACCCTTTGCTGGATCCGGGATTTTACCTATTCCTACAACGAACCCTGGACTACCCGTTATTTCTGGCATCCGGGATTTGATGAATACCCCCTGGTCGGAATTACCTGGAAACAGGCCAGGGCTTTCTGCAACTGGAGGACTAAAATTCAGAACGACTACCTGTCGTCGAAAGAGCAGCCCGGACTGATGGAATACCGTCTGCCTACCGAAACTGAATGGGAATATGCGGCGCGCGGGGGAAAGAAATTCTCGATGTATCCCTGGGGAAGCTATTATATCCGCGATCAGGAAGGTGTTTTCCTGGCCAACTTCAAACCTCTCAGGGGAAATTATGTGGAAGACGGGGGACTGGCCACCATGCGGGTGGGGAGTTACGATCCCAACGACTACGGCCTTTACGACATGTCGGGAAACGTGGCTGAGTGGACCATCACAGCCTACGATGAATCGGGTTATGTCCTGATCAACGACTTCAATCCCAACTATGAATACAATGCCCTTCCCGATGACCAGCCCGTGATGAAACGCAAAGTGGTGAGGGGTGGTTCTTACAAGGATATAGCTCTATATAACCAGGCGGCTACTCGTTCCTATGAATATCAGGATTCAACCAAGTCGTTTATAGGGTTCCGTTGTGTGAGATCTTCTTTTGGAAGTGAATTTTAAACCTAATTACCAAGGCAATGAATATCGGTGAACTTTTAAAGACAAAACGCGCAAAAACCTTCATGGGGTTTATTTACAGTTGGGGAGCATCCATTGTGCTGATCGGTGCATTGTTTAAACTTCAGCACTGG
>CAZLDP010000233.1:0-5071 GCA_964558145.1 uncultured Prolixibacteraceae bacterium
AGGTACCGCTTGGAATTCAACACCACTGGGGCAACGGCGACGGGCGCTTTTTCTACCCGCTGAACCGGGACCCGAACAACGATACAAAAACCTACGTTGGTTATCCTGTTCCTTCGTTGCGTTTAGAATTTCTACGCGATGGGATAGAAGATTATGAATATTTCGTGATACTCGAACAACTGGTGAATAGCAGAAAAAGAATAAAAGGCGACCTGTTGGAAGAAGCAAAACAGTTGCTCGATATTCCTAAACACATATACGCCGACGAAAAGACCTATTCAAAAAACCCAAAAGACATCATCGAGTACAGGAAAGAAATTGCCGAAGCTATTTTGAAACTGCAAAATTCCTTATCTAAAAAATAACGGTTTTTTGGGGGGTATATGAAACTTTTTATAAATTAACTTTTATACACATTGCGACAATAAATTCTTGTAAATTCTATTTAATAAAATAATCTCGTATGAAACTTTTATCAAGAAGAAAAATGCTTATAATGAGCGGTTCCGCAGCGGGAATAGCGGCATTGACGATGCTGCCGACAAAACTTTCTGCAAACGAACAAAACAGTGTTAACAATAATAAGTCTACCGACTTTTTTTCCAAATCCGAAACCCATAGTGACAGCAAAAAGGCAAAAAACAAGCGAAAAAAGATTTTGGTTGTGGGTGCTCATCCCGATGATCCTGAAACAGGGTGCGGAGGAACCATGATCCTCCTTTCCCAAGCTGGTCATGAGATCGTATCCCTTTACCTGACACGCGGGGAAGCGGGAATCAACGGGAAAACGTATGAAGAGGCTGCACGTATCCGTACGAATGAAGCGCTGAAGGCTTGTGAAATAATGGGTGCAAGAGCGGAATTCCTGAGCCAGATAGACGGCAGTTGCGAGATTACATCAAACCGTTACACCGAAATGTTTGATTTTATCCGTAAAGAAAATCCCGATATTGTCCTGACACATTGGCCCATCGACGGACACCGGGATCACCGGATCTGTTCCGTTTTGGTATATGATGCCTGGTTGAAAATGAATCGCTCCTTCGAGTTGTATTATTACGAAGTAGAATCAGGACAACAAACCCAATTGTTTGCACCTACTGATTTTGTAAATATCGATTCGGTGGTAGAGGAAAAACATCGGGCATGCTACTGTCATGCCAGTCAGCATATGGATGAAGTCTTCGGTCTGTATCACGATCAGATGGAACACTTCCGGGGATTGCAGAGCAGGTGTAAATTTGCCGAAGCTTTCGTGAAACATCACCAGGGAACAACGGCCATTCCCTTGTAAAATGAAAAATAAACATTTGAGCCTGCTCAGAAAACTCCATAACTTGATTGTAGCAACTTGCTACTTGCTAAAAATCAATAAGCGTCTTGAGGGATTTCCGCCCTGTTCCCTGAACCGTGGCGCCTGTTCGTGTTGGCAGTCGGTTTTATATCAGTAGGCTGGATGTTCCTGCTTTTCCTTTATGAACGAAAAATATTTTTAATGGTATAATAAACGAATAACGATAAAAAGTTATGAATAAAAACAGTTATGAACAGAAGAGAGTTTATAGGTAAAGCGGCAGCAAGTGTTGCAACGGCAATTACAGTCCCGCAGATTATTTCTTGTGGCAGGAACAGAAGAGATTCTCACAACACTATTAGAGACTGCTTATGGATGTGGGGACATGAGCCTGAAAGCATTATCCATACGCCAAACCTGCCGAAGGGAGGAGTCGTGGGAATGGTTGACGCCATCCGATGGATGGGAATTCCGAACGTCTGCGCGATTAATCATGGAGATGTGGTGGAGATTCCATACAGCGATGAGTATATCTATCAATTTAAAGATGTAAAAAACGTAGCCTGGAGTATTATGTCGGGGCCCGAATGGGCTCCTCAATACGATAAAGTAAGAAAATATTCGCATGACAAACTGATTGAAGCCGGAATCGAACTTTTGGATAAAATGCCCAATCTGAATGAGTTTTATCTGGATGATTTTTTTGCAGGAGACGGAATAGATGAAACCACGGGACTATCCAATGCCCATATGTCTATTGAGCGTCTGAAAAAGTTGAGAGCAACTATTCAAACGCTCAAACGGCAACCCAAACTGACTGTTGTCTTGTATACAAGTCAAATAAATCCGGGAATGATAGAGTATATAAACTGCTTCGACAAAGTATCACTATGGACATGGATGTCGGAAGATTTATCCGATTTGGAAGAAAATTTTCGTAAATATAGGGAATTGATTCCCGATAAACCCACGCTACTCGGCATCTATATGTGGGATTTCGGTAATCTGAAAACCATCTCTCTCGAAATGATGAAGCAACAACTGGATTTTGCATATAAAAAACTAATTGCAGGCGAGGTGGAGGGATTAATCTTTCATTGTACACCACTCTGTGGCGTTGATCTGGAAGCAGTGCACTACTCGAAACAGTGGATCGCGGAGCATGGGGATGAAATAATTCCTCGTTTGCCATACGTGGAAAAAAAGTGAAGGAGTATAACGTTAAATGTGTTATCTACCAACATGGTTTTAATGAGCCGCTATTCCAAGGGATGTAGAAGATGTATGGAAAAATGTTAAAGACTTAGAGCCTCATGTTGGTATGTGCTTTAACATCGGTCACGATCAAGAAATAATCCAACAGCAGTTATTATTACCCTGAAAATAAGCAATATATTAAAATATGAGAGTGTTAACTTACACAAGGGATTGTGAATTTGAAAAAAGTTATATATGACGGAGGTCTTTCGTTGCTGAAGCCTGACATATTTGCGACTATATCTCCTTAACTCCCGGATTTCTTTGCACGGGATCAAACTACTTCGCACCAACCCTTTATTCAATATACACAAATCGATTCCGGTCAAAGCAAAAGAAGGAGGGTTGATTATCATAAAATAAATAGTTCTGATCATTTAATTATATAACACTATGTACAAAAGATTTTTACTCACTATTCTCATTATTATTAGCTGCCTCACCGTTACAGCCAAAACAAGAAAAGCCGTGTACATCATCATTGATGGTGTTCCTGCCGATCAAATCGAACGTTTAAAACCGGAAGCCATCTTCGATATTGCTTCCCACGGTGCCTATTCCAGAGCCTATACGGGAGGAGAAATAGGGGGATATTCCCAAACAGCAACCATCTCCGCCATCGGTTATACCAATTTGCTCACATCGACCTGGTTCAACAAACACAATGTTGGAGGGAACACCAATCTGAAACCCAACTACAACTACTGGACTTTGTTTCGTATCGCGAAGGAACAGCAAAAAGAGTTTAAAACAGCCATTTATTCCAGTTGGACAGATAACCGCACCGTGTTGATCGGGGAAGGGAAAAAAGAGACCAATTTTCTCAAGATAGACTATGTAAAAGACGGATATGAATCGGACACCGTGAATTTTCCTCCTAAACGGAATGATCTGCATATTTTCGACATTGATGAACATGTATCCAAAGAGGCAGCAAAAAGCATACGCACCGATGCTCCGGACCTGAGTTGGGTCTATCTGTGGTTTACCGACGATGCTGGTCATTCATCAGGCAACGGCAAGTTTTTTGACGAATATGTGCTAAAAGCCGATCAGCAAATCGGGCGCATATGGGAAGCCGTAAAATTCAGGGAAGCCAATTATGATGAAGAGTGGATGGTTATCGTTACCACGGACCACGGAAGAGGTGAAAACGGGTACGGACACGGAGGACAATCGGTCAGGGAAAGAACCATCTGGATCTCCATCAATATTCCCGTGAATGACTATTTCAAACAGTGCGAACCGGGTATCACCGATATTGCTCCATCTATCTGTAGATTCATGGGATTCGAGATACCGAGAAATATCCGATGGGAACAGGACGGAATTCCTTTCATCGGAGAAGTGGATATCGCTCACATGAAAACCATGCCGTATGACAATACAGTATGTCTCTCCTGGGAATCCTTCTCCGACAAACAGCCGGTAACCGTTTATGCTGCCACAACGAACAAAGCCAGTGAAGGCGGCAAGGATCAATGGATTAAAATCGCAACGGTAAACGCGGGTCAGAAAAAATATGTGGTGGATCTCAGTGGTTTACCGAACTCAAAATTCTATAAATTCGTACTCGAAACACCCCATAATCACCTGAACAGATGGCTACAGAAATAGTGTCAGACAACAGGACAATTTTAGAGTACCTTTTTTCCGACAACGTTTCATACTGCGCCTATGTTGTTCTTTCGGGGAGACATCACGACACGGATCATGTTTAGCTGGAAGGGAATTGTGTCCATCTCCGTTTCGGGGATTGCCTCGCACGGGGAGTTGCTGACAGAATAATGAAAAGAAATAATTAAGGATAATAACGTTTGGGTAAAGTGGTTGTTATCGAAAGAGATTGAGTCGTTTTCTAAAAACAACAATAAAAAAACAAGTATATTATGAAAGCAATAACAAGAAGAAAGTAACTACTCAGGTGCCAACCTGAGGGTAAAAGTACAATAAATAAGAATTCGAACTTTTCGGGTTTAACCCCATTTCATTGAGACGGGGTGTATTTCCCCGGTTTGATTTCATACAGGCGATTCTCGCCGGGGTTCAACAGGCTTCTTTTAGCCGACTTTATAAGTTCTGCCAGGTTGTTTGTTGTCAGTGATTTAAAGTATTCCATGGTTTAATTGTGAGGCTGGTCTATCTAAAAATTATTCGCCTCTCTATCTTAAAAAGCTAATCTGTCTATTCTTATCTATTTTAATATCAGTAATATACACGTGTTGCTCATCTAAAATCTGTCTTAAACGCTATCTTTTTATGTCTATAACTTGAAAATGTTTGAAAGCTTCCATTCAGGATTAGCTGTAGATGGGCTGGCATTAAAAATAGTGCCATCTTTTTTTGACATTTCATAAAGCAGATTTCTTATTTTATTCCGCTTCTGAACATCAGTCAACACATCCGATATTTTATCTATTAAAAGATTATCAATATCATTCGTTGATGCTTTGTGATACTTCTTGATTGAATCAATAATCAGCCTTTTATATTAGTTATTATAAAATGCTCTGTTTTTAT
>CAZLDP010000234.1:0-5033 GCA_964558145.1 uncultured Prolixibacteraceae bacterium
TACCAGAATGAGAGCGTAACCCTTCAGCTACCCCCCATGATCCTGCTGACGGGAAAAATTGTGGATTATTCCTCACGGGAGCCGATGAGCGATGTAAGTATTTCGCTTCAGAACCTGCCTGTGGGAACGATAACTAACGCCGATGGAGAATTTATCTTGAAGCTGCCCCCTGAAAACATCGACGATACCCTTATTATCAGCAGCTTGGGATATGTACGCAAAAAGATACAGGTGAGCCGGATGGAAAAGGAAGATGTGGTTGCTCTCCATTCCATGTCGGTCAGAATCCGGGAAGTGAAGGTAAAAGCCATATCGGTGAGAGAGATTCTTGCCGGTGTCCGGAATAACATCCGCCGTAATTATGCCACCGACTATCAGCTCCTGACCGGATTTTACAGGGAGACCCTCCGGCAGGACGAAGCCTATATCAATGTGGCCGAAGCTGTGCTTGAAATCTTAAAGGCTCCCTATCATGTGGCGGAAAGGGATGACAAGGTCCGGTTGCTGAAAGCCCGGCGCAGCCCTGATGTGCAACCGTATCACTGGGTAAACTTCAAACTTCAGGGGGGACCTTCTACCATCACCCTGCTCGATGTGGCCAAGAAACCAGAAACCTTCCTCGATCCTGAATATGAAATGCTGTACCGTTATACGATCAGTCAGGTAATCTGGTACAAGAATCATCCGGTATACGTGGTCCGGTTCCGGCCGGTGAAAGATGTGGTTTTTCCCTGCTTTGAGGGGGAGATGTACATCGACCGGGAGAGTTTTGCCCTGGTGTATGCCCGGTACTCGTTAGCCGATTATGGTCTCTCCCTTGCCGAAGCGTCCCTGATCCGGAAAAAGCCTCCCGGGTTTAAGGTAAAACCCCAATACCTGAATTACCAGGTCGACTTTTCGGAACACGAAGGTAAATGGCGCCTTCACACAGCGCGGGCTGCCGTGGCCTTCAGAGTCAAAAGCCCCAAAAACAGGGTAAACTCCGTTTTTCACAGTGTATCCGATTTGCTGATTACCGATGTGAAAAATACGAGTCTCAAACGGTTTCCCGTAAAGGATCTTTTCACGGTGAACGATGTTTTTGCAGAGATGGTACTCGATTATGATGCTGATTTCTGGGGATCCTACAACATCATCAAGCCCGATGAAGACCTTCGGCAAGCAGTCAGGTTTTTTCTCCCTGAGCAAAAACAGACACTTCCAGACTCCTATTAGATGCAATTTGATAAACAGAATACCATGAAAAGAACATGTGTGGCTTTAGTGATCCTCCTTCTGACAATGGCGGGTACCGGACAGGAAACCCGGGTGCTTGACCGGGTTTCAGCGAAACTTCGGGAATATGGGAATGTATTTCCTTCGGTCCGGATCAGGATGTATACCGATAAAGAGATTTATGCACCTGGGGAGATGCTCTGGTTCAGCGGATTTCTGGAGGAAAGGACGCAAAACCGACTCTCCGGTGAGATTCCTGAGATCACAGTCAATCTGTACGATGGCACAGGTCACCTGGTTTTAGGGGAGAAATTTTCGGTTAGCGCCGGTGTTTTTCAGGGTGCTCAACTGCTGCCGGAAGAACTTCCGCTGGGCAGGTATTATTTGGTAGCTTATACCCCGCTGATGACCAATCCCGGGCAGGCCCTTTTCATTCCTCTGCTGGTGGATCGCTTTTATGAATCGGATGCCATTGTTTCCCTTGCTGATCCCACCAGGATTTACCAGTCTAATGCGCGGGAAAATATTGAGGTGAGGATCACTGATTTCAGTGGTTCTCCGGTTGACAAATTTTTGCTGCTTTATGAACTGCGACATGGTAACCTCACCCTTGCCACCGGAAAAGTACGATCTTCGGCCGGAAAGGGGACAATTGAAGTCAGGATGCCTGAAAAAATAGGGAACATGCCCGTGGAACTTCTGGTTTCACATCCTAAAAATCTTTGGACCAAAAAATTCGTTCTCAAAAACCACAGCGATGAAATAAAAATTACTTTCTTTCCTGAAGGAGGTAATGTCATTCCCGGTCTTCCGCAGAAGTTGGGTTATTATGCCACCGTGTGGGGGGATGTTCCGGTCGGTGTGGAAGCCGATATTGTGAATTCTTCAGGCCAGGTTATTACTAAAACCAGGAGTTTCATGGCCGGATTTGGGATTATCCCTTTTCAACCGGCTCCCGGGGAACAGTACCGGCTGGTTGTTACAGGAGATTACGGCAAGGGTCTCACTTTCCCTCTCCCCCCGGCAGGTATGGAGCGTTATGCCCTCACGGTTTTCAAAATTGACGATGAATTTATTACCGTTGATATTCTCACCGACCAATCTGTGAAAGAAAGCATCTCCGTGACGGCTACCCGGGGAACCCAGTTGCTTTGGGCCGCAGAAACGGAAGTGGCGGGGGTTTCCCGCATCCGGATTCCTGTCAGCATGACAGGGTCGGGGATTGTTCTCCTCTCATTGTTTGATCACACCGGGAAGGTGGTCTCATCGAGACTTGTCTCAGTTCCTTCAGAGACCATCCCGGTGGTTGATATAGCGGCAGAATTGCAGGATGACGACAAAGTGAAAATCACCGTGCAATCAAGGGATGAAGAAGGAAATCCATTGCCGGCATCCGTCATCCTTTCAGTGGCAGACCAGATGCGGTATGTACACAAGGAAACCATAGCAGGAAAAGGATGCGGGATACAGGATCTGTTGGAGAACCGGCCCCCGGCTTATATTCAGCCTGAGCGTGCTGCGCTTGACTACATGCTGATCAGTAACCGGTTGAGTGGCTTTGACTGGAACCACATCCTCCGCTTCAGCGAGGGTGTATCCTCAGAGATTTCCTTCAACAACATGGGGATCAGCGGATTGGTGACCGACAAAAAGGGAACGGCTGTTCCCGGCGCAAAAGTAAGTATCATGGATACACGCGATATGCAGTTGTATTCCGCTACAACCGATCCTGACGGGAGATTTGCGGCGCCGTCGGTACAGGTAACCGACATCCACGATTTCCGGATATCGGCTACCCCCGGCAACGGCAGGGGAAACCTCCATGTCATTACAGATCCCACCTTTGCAGAAAGAGTTGGTGAGCAAATCAGAACCCTGGATCTGCGCTTTACTTCTCTGGAAGCGCATCGGCATCAGATTGCCGCTTACCTGGCATCGAACCCCGACCTGCTGATGGAACAACCAGTGGTAAAGCCCCTGGCCACCGGGGGCGTCAGTCAGCGCAATGAGTCTTATAAAAACCTCCTGCAGACCGCCACTAACCTGATCGATGTGATTAAAATGATGAAACCCTTTACACTGATCAACGGGCAGATCGTTTTTCATGGTACGCACAACTCCATCCTTGCCCAGTCGGGAGCGCTCATCGTCGTTGACGGTCAGAAAATGGGAACCCAGGTTGAGGTGCTCAACTCTATTTCACCCTTTGATGTCGACAAGATCAACATTTCGCTCGATCCGATGGAGATTCAGCGTTATACCGGGTTTAACAATGTGGGTATCATCGAAATCACCACCTTCAGGGGCAGCGATAAATTGTCCTCCGTTCCTGCTGCTGTGCAGAAGGAGACCCTCCGGGATGGCTCCAGGGTTCCCCGTAGTTTTCTGACCACCGATGCGATACTAAGCCGGAATGGAAAAGATCTGCGGACTACCCTTTTCTGGGATCCGGCGCTGAAAACCGGACCCGAAGGATTGGCTGTTTTTTCGATACCCCTGTCTGATATAACTTCCGGTTTTGTAATCCGCGCCATCCTTATATCGGCGGGCGATCCCGTTATTGGGGCTGTGAAGGATTTCGGAGTAAAACGTCCGTGAAGAAAAAAGCGCTATTTTTGGCGCCTTATACCCTAATTGATGCGGAATGGAAAACGTGTTGGATTCAATCGTTTTAAAAGGATATGTAGATGAACCTGTTGATCCCGGTATCCGGCTGGTGAGTGAAATTAACAGGATGCGCAGGGAAAAAAATGCAGTGATCCTTAGCCATTATTATGTAGAGCCCGAATTGCAGGACATAGCCGATTATGTGGGCGACAGTCTGGGTTTGTCACAGCAGGCGGCAGCCACCCAGGCCGGTATCATTGTTTTCATTGGTGTTCACTTCATGGCCGAGACGGCTAAAATCCTGAGTCCGGAAAAGAAGGTGCTCCTGCCCGACCTCAAGGCGGGGTGTTCCCTGGCTGAGTCGGCTCCAGCGGGTAAGTTTGCCGGATTCAAAGCCCTTTATCCCGGCCACAAGGTTATTTCCTATATCAACTGTTCAGCAGAACTGAAAACGATGACCGATGTGATCTGTACCTCGGCCAATGCTGTCAAAATCGTGGAAAGTTTTCCCAGGGAGCAGCCTCTCATCTTTGCCCCCGATAAAAATCTGGGCAACTATATCAACAGTATCACCGGCAGGAATATGGTGCTGTGGGACGGAGCCTGTATGGTTCACGAGCGGTTCTCGGCGGAAAGCATCGTCAGACTCATGGAAGAACACCCCGATGCCGAGTTCATTGCCCATCCCGAATGCGAAAAACCTGTTTTATTACTGGCGCACCATATCGGGTCGACCACTTCGCTACTCAACTACGTTCAGAAAAGCTCTTCCACGAGGTTCATCGTGGCCACTGAGAGCGGCATTTTCCATCAGATGAAAAAAGCATGCCCCGGAAAAACCTTCATCCCGGTGCCCACGATCGATTCCACCTGCGGATGCAACGACTGCTCTTTCATGAAACTGAATACCCTTCAGAAGGTGTACCTCTGCCTGAAATATGAGAAACCTGAAATTATTCTTTCTGCTGATGTGATCGAAAAAGCCCGGATCCCCATTGTGCGGATGCTGGAACTCTCCTGATTTTCAGACAATCAGTAATCAGGCTGATGGATTGCAGAACGTATAATCCGGAAGTGGATTGCGAATTTCCGTCCGGACACAATTTCCTGACTTGTGGCATTGTTTAATTATTTCCCAAGTTTGATTTGTAAGAAGTTGATGATGATCAACGCTGTTTATTTACTGAATGATTTGCCCTTTCAGGGCGCCG
>CAZLDP010000235.1:0-4986 GCA_964558145.1 uncultured Prolixibacteraceae bacterium
CCAAGGAATTTATCCCCAGGTTATTTTTAAGGCTCAAGCTGAGGATTCTGCTTTTTTCCAATGGGCTTTCAGCAAGCAGGAGGGCCCCTTCATAACCTCCGTTGGCCACAATGGAGAGCAAAGAGGCTATGCTGAGGAAAAAAACAAATTCCCCAAAGTCTTGGGGAGTGTACAAACGGGCAATAGCTAGGGCGAAAAGAGCAGGGATAAGTCGTGCGGCAAAAATTCCGGTAAACAGACCGGCTATGTTCCGGTAGAACTCACTTTGGGTCAGTTCCTGGTATAGTTGCTGCAATCGGGTCATTGGCCAATAGGGAATAGGGAGCAAAAGTAGTAAATGTAAACCAGAGTCCCTCTTTTATGAATTTTGAAATTTTCTCCTCTCTGGAGAAGGTGCAGGATCATTGTTATATTTGCTGGAAAATGATACCCGACCATGAACATTTGGATCGACGACCAGGAATCAGAGAAGCAGTTCAGACATTTGTTGCTGAAAATCCGATCCTTAAGGAGTGGTGAGGTAGCCGACCGTATGAAGGCTCATGGGGTTCATTACAGGATGAACTGGGGAGTTTCGCTCACCGATCTGCGGATGATGGCTTCCGGATTGCAACCTTCCCACATTCTGGCATTGAAACTCTGGAACAGGCAATGGCGGGAGTCCATGATCCTGGCTACGATGATTGACGATCCCAACCTGGTGACCGAAGAACAAATGGACTTTTGGACGAAAAGCATGGAAAACGGTGAAATTGCGGAGCAGGCTTCTGCCAATTTATGGTGTCGCACACCGTTTGCCTACGTGAAAATGTTGGAATGGTGCCGGGGTAAAAAGCATTGGGTACGTTTTTCAGCCATTCATCTGGCCGGACGAATGGCCCTTACCGACAAGAAATCGCCCGATGAGTTTTTCGATCCTTTTTTAGAAGAAATTGTACCCCTTGCCAGAGATGGCGCGCTGACCCGGGTGCTTTCGCGCACCCTGCTTATTTTAGCAGGCAGGTCGCCCTATCTTCGCAAGATGGTTGAAAACCTGCTGAATGAATTGAAGAACCCCGATTACCTTTCATCCGTTTCCCTGGCGGTTGAATTGGAGCAAGGGCTCAGATACCTGGAATAGAAGGGAAAGCCCTTCGTTCATTCCCTACAGGTGGTGCGAGGTTTACGAAAAAAAACTATATTGCAAGAAAATAGATCTGTATGCGTTTAGTGGAAGTTATCGACAGCAAGTCCAAAAAGCTTTTTCATAAAGTTCCGCACGTCATTTACAGGAATGATCCCCACTGGGCTTGTCCTTTGGAAGCGATGGTGGAAAATATTTTTGATTCTGCCCGAAATCCCTCTTTTAAAAACGGAGAGGCTTTCCGCTGGGTGCTTACCGGGGATAAGGGCAGGTTGCTGGGCCGGATAGCGGCGTTTTACAACCGCGATAAAGCTTTTGTTTATGATCAGCCAACCGGGGGGTGCGGATTCTTTGAATGTGTCGACAATGAGGAAGCCGCCGCCCTTCTCTTCGATGCGGCCCGTGATTGGTTGAAATCAAGAGGCATGGAGGCCATGGATGGTCCGATAAATTTTGGGGAGAATTACCTGAACTGGGGACTTTTAGTCGATGGTTTCATGCCCCAGGGATTTGGTATGCCTTATAATCCCCCTTATTACCTGAATTTGTTTGAAAAATATGGATTTCAAATCTATTTCAAACAGTTCAGCTATCACCTTGATATTACCTTGCCCGAGTTGCCTGAGCGATTCTGGAAAGTGGCAGAGTGGGTAGCCCAAAAGCCTCAATTTAGTTTCCGTCACTTTTCATATGCCGAAAAGGATAAGTTTATCAGTGATTTTGCCAAGGTTTATGATGATGCCTGGCGTTACCATGAACATTTCAAACCCATTGACAAGGATGATCTGACCGGTTTCCTGGATTCGTCACGGCTGATGCTTGAAGAAAAATTCATCTGGTTTGCTTATCATAAGGATGAGCCTATCGGCTTGTTTGTGATGATTCCCGATCTGAACCAGATCCTGATCAGGCTGAATGGCAAGCTGCATCTCTGGAATATGATTAAACTGTTCTGGTACAAAAAACGGAAAGTAATGACCCGAACCAGAGGGATCATCATTGGCATATCCCCGAAATATCAGCGTTCGGGAATCGAATCAGCCATTTTCTGGAACCTGCGCCCCGTCATGTACACCATGCCCTGGTACAAGGAGTTGGAGCTTTCGTGGGCAGGTGATTTTAACCCGAAAATTGTATCGCTTTACGAATCAGTAGGGGGAAAACACCGAAAAACCCATTATACGATGCGTTACCTTTTTGACCGGAGCCGACCCTTTGTGAGAGCTCCCATTATAGGTCAAAAAAATGAAGTGTAAAAAAATAAAAGTTTCATCCCTATGATTTTGCATTATTGGAAACTAATTCTAACTTTGCCCCCCGTTTAAAGTTAAGCTGTTAAAGATAAAGAAATGAAAAAGGGAATACATCCGGGAAGCTACAGGATGGTAGCATTCAGAGATATGTCGAATGGGCACACGTTCATTACCCGCTCAACGGTTCAGACCAAGGAAACTGTTGATATCGAAGGTGTTGAATATCCTCTGGTGAAGATCGAAATCTCCAATACTTCTCATCCGTTTTACACGGGTAAGATCAAATTGGTGGATACGGCCGGTCGAGTGGATAAATTCATGAGCCGTTACAAAACGCATATGGAAAAACGAAACAAATAATATGCTGACGCGATATACGAAAAGCTCCGGTAACGGAGCTTTTTTTTTCGGTAATAATGGCATGCCGGAGTCTTGCCGCGGCTGTTGGCATAACAATTGACCTTTCGTCTAACAAGTTTGTAGCAGGGTGATAACCGACATTTTGTCATAAGCCTTAAATGTAATACATGGGAAATACTAAGAATCAGGAAAACAGAAAACGATATTTTACTGAGTTGATCCACCATAAAGCTGAATTTATACCCATTATTGAAGACGGGGAGGATGGTGAAATTTTGAACACGGAAGTGCCGGAGATTCTTCCGGTATTGCCTCTCCGGAATACGGTTCTTTTCCCCGGTGTGGTCATTCCCATATCGGTGGGCAGGCAGAAATCCCTGAAGTTGGTACAGGATGTGTACAGGGGGAGCAGGTTGCTGGGAACGCTGGCTCAACGTGATTTTACATTGGATGATCCGGGAGGCGCTGATTTGTTTGAAACAGGAACAGTGGCTGAAGTCCTTAAAATTTTGGAAATGCCTGATGGTTCCACCACGGTGATTATTCAGGGCAAACGGAGGTTCAGGGTGATGGAGTATGTGTCGGACGATCCCTACTTCAAAGCCCGGGTGGAAATTCTGAATGATATTGTTCCTGCCGACAACAACGAGTTTGCCGCCATTGTCGGTTCGCTGAAAGACCTCTCCATCAAGATCGCCCATTTCTCAGCCAATGTACCGCCTGAAGCGACATTCGCCGTAAAAAACATTGAAAACTCCACTTTTCTGATCAACTTCATCTGTTCAAATACCGATATTGGAGTCGCCGACAAGCAGAAACTTCTGGAGATTGACAATCTCCGCGACCGGGGTGTGCAGGCTATCAGTTACCTCGTCAGAGAGGTTCAGATGCTGGAACTCAAACATGATATCCAGAGTAAGGTAAAGACCGATATCGACAAGCAGCAGCGTGAGTTTTTGCTTCATCAGCAAATGAAGACCATTCAGGATGAGCTGGGCGGAAGTCCCGTGGATCAGGAAATCAAAGTGCTGAAAGAGAAGGGTGCCGCTAAATCGTGGAGTGAAGCGGTTGCAAGGCATTTCGAAAAGGAGGTGGACAAGTTGGGGCGTCTGAATCCGGCAGCAGGCGAATATTCGGTGCAGTACGGCTATTGCCAGACTTTGTTAGATCTTCCCTGGAATGAGGTTACCGAAGATAATTTCGACCTTGAAAATGCGCGGAAAGTGTTGGATGAGGATCATTTCGGGCTGGAAAAGGTCAAAGAGCGGATTCTGGAGCATCTTGCTGTGTTAAAGCTGAAGAATGACCTGAAATCGCCGATTCTGTGCCTCTATGGACCTCCCGGCGTGGGGAAGACCTCGTTGGGGAAATCGATAGCCAGGGCGCTGGGAAGGAAATATGTGCGGATGAGCCTGGGTGGTTTGCACGACGAATCGGAAATCAGGGGGCACCGGAAAACTTATATCGGAGCAATGCCCGGAAGGGTAATACAAAACATCAAAAAGGCCAGGTCGTCCAATCCCGTTTTTGTGCTGGATGAAATAGACAAGGTTGCCAGGCAGTACCATGGCGATCCTGCCTCTGCTCTTCTCGAAGTGCTTGATCCGGAGCAAAATGCCGAATTCCATGACAACTTTGTGGAAATTGAATACGACCTGAGCAAAGTGATGTTCATTGCCACTGCCAACACGTTGAGCACCATCGCTCCGGCCCTGCGTGACCGGCTTGAGCTGATCGAAATGAGCGGGTACCTGGTGGAGGAAAAAATTGAAATAGCCCAAAGACACCTGATTCCCCGGCAGCTTGAGAACCACGGCGTCAAGCCGGGTCAGATGGAATTTACCTCTGAATCGCTGGGTTATATTATCGAACACTACACCCGTGAATCGGGCGTAAGGGAACTTGACCAGAAGATAGCACGGGTGATTAGGAGAGTGGCCCGTAAAATTGCATTCGGGGAAAGCTACCAAAAGACGATAAGCGTAGGAGAGTTGAGGGAGTACCTGGGAGTTACCGAATACAACAAGGAAGCTTACCAGGGGAATGAATTTGCAGGCGTGGTGACTGGCCTGGCGTGGACAGCGGCAGGCGGGGAAATTCTCTTTGTGGAGAGTTCTCTGAGCAAGGGAAAAGGGAATCTCACCCTTACCGGAAATCTCGGGGATGTAATGAAAGAATCGGCAGTTTTGGCCCTGGAATATTTGAAAAGACAAGCAGTTGACCTGGATCTTGATCCTGATGTCTTCGAAA
>CAZLDP010000236.1:0-4962 GCA_964558145.1 uncultured Prolixibacteraceae bacterium
AGCGAGTCGAGGATTGCTGAACTGCAAAACGGAGATATCTATTTAAATACAAGGTACGTGAAGGAAAAAAACAGTCACAGGATGATTGCATATAGTTATGATAAAGGAATAACCTGGAGAGATATCCGAATCGATCGAAACTTTCCGCTATCAAATACATGCGATGCCGGTCTGATTGCCTTAAAGCATAAGAAACAAGATAAAACTTTGCTTTTGTATAGTAAAAATGAATCACCTGAAGGAAGAAAAAACCTTGTTGTACGGCTTAGTTCCGATGGAGGAAAAAGTTGGCCCATTTCAAAAATCGTTGATGAGGGACCTGCAATGTACAGTGATCTTGCAGTGTTAACTGACAATTCAATTCTTCTTATTTACGAAACACGAAATAATAATCCTGTTTATTGTGTCAGATTTAACCTTGAATGGCTAAAAAACAATCGCTAACTGAAACACAACAAATACATTGTTTTAGTTTTATACAAAACCAAATGATAAAAAAGTATAGTTTCTATTTGATACTTATCTTATCCATTATAAGATGTCCATTTGTAAATGCAGACAATCAAAAATCTACAAAATGGTTCAAAATTACCTCTTCTATTCCTGACATCCCTGTCAATAAGGGTTTAGCAGGTGCATTTATTGGGATCGAAAACGATGTTTTGATTGTTGCAGGGGGAGCTTATTTCGATAAACCGCTATGGGAAGGAGGTCGTAAGGTTTATCTTGATTCCATTTTTGTTTGTATAAAAGACGGGATAAATTATCAGTGGAGATTTGTCGGGAATTTGCCCTATCCAGTCGCACACGGCGCGGCTGTTACAACCGGTAAAGGATTATTATGCATTGGTGGCGAGAATAGTAGCCAGAAATACGACAATGTTTTTTTGCTGCGCTGGGATCCGGCAAAACAAACGGTTGTTATCGTCGAGAATCTTCCACCCCTTCCCGAGGCTTCTTCATACCACTCCGCAACGCTATTTGGCAGCGTCGTTTTTTCCGTTGGCGGCAAAGTCCAGTCCAACGGAACAGAAGTTGTCTCCGACAATTTTTGGAAACTGGATTTAGGTGAAACAACAAACAAAGGATGGCAAAAACTGGAACCCTGTCCGGGTGGAGCCAGGTTTGGAGCTTCAATGGTGAAGCAATCCGATGGGGAATTTGATGGATTGTTCCTTTTCGGTGGGAAATCCGATAGGGGATACCTTTCAGATGCATATTTTTTTAACCTGAAAACCAGTCTGTGGAAAAAACTGAACGATTTACCAAGACCAACTCATGCTGCGCCTGTACTGGCAATGGGTGGTTCCCAGGTTTTTATTTTTAGCGGTTCCGATGGACATGATGTGGACAAAATTTTTGAAATCAGGGATGATTATCATTTTACCAACGAAATTCTCTCGTACAACACCATTACCGGAGTATGGCACAAAGCAGGCGAATTGCCAGTAGGAGTGGTTAACACAACCGCTTTGATGTGGAACGATCAAATCGTTATTCCTGGAGGGGAGCTAAGGCCGGGAACACGTTCTCCGAAAGTTATTTCAGCATCTATTAATTCCCAAAACAGGAATAATTTTACTTCCCTGGATTATGCCATGTTATTCATTTACTTGGCGTTGATAGCTTTTCTCGGGTATTACTTCTCATCAAAAAATAAAACTTCGAAAGATTTTTTCTTAGGTGGACAGAAAATTCCGTTTTGGGCAGCTGGTCTTAGTATGATGGCAGCTCAGGTAAGTTCCATCGGGTTTATGTCGATTCCAGCCAAATCATTTGCTACCAACTGGAGTTATTTTGCCGGCGTCCTAACCTGGTTCATTGCGGTGCCAGTAGTAATTTACACCTTTGTACCCTTTTATAGGCGACTAAATGTGACCAGCGCCTATGAATATCTTGAAAAACGGTTCAATTCATTTATCCGTAAGTTTATAGCGGCGCTTTATCTTCTATTTCAGCTTATAGGAAGGTTGGGAGCAATCATTTTTTTGCCTGCCATTGCGCTGTCGGCAGTAACCGGAATGGACACCATTGTTTGTATCCTGATTATTGGGGGACTTTCTACCATTTACACTGTTTTAGGGGGAATGCATGCTGTTATCTGGATTGATGTAATACAGGCAATAGTGATGTTTGGCTCGATTTTTCTTATCATTTTTTATATCCTGTTTAATGTTGACGGAGGGATTAACGAATTTACAAATATAGCCTGGAACGATCATAAATTCAGTTTTGGGAGTTTTGATTTTAATCTTACGACGGCAGTGTTTTGGATTATTCTTATCGGAAATATTTTTAACCGCTTGGGAACTATGTCAACCGACCAGTCGGTAGTACAAAGGTACCTTACCACACGTAACGAAAAAGAAACTGCAAAAGCCTTATGGACAGATGTGGCGGTTTCCATCCCCTGGGCTATTGCGGTATTCGGACTCGGAACAGCATTATACGTTTTTTACAAAATCAATCCCGGATTAATTGATCCAGCCATTGCGAACGACGAAATCGTGCCGTTTTTTATCGGACAAAATTTACCGCAGGGAATAAGCGGGATAATTATAGCCGGCATTTTTGCAGCGTCCATGTCGAGTGTAGATAGTTCTATTCACAGTTCCACCACTGTGCTGATGCGCGATTTTTTTCACCGACGGGTCGATTCGAAATCGGAACTCAGAAAAGTCTCGTTAGCGCGCTGGATAACTGCTGGTTTAGGGATACTTGGAACCACCATTGCTGTCGTAATGACATTCTTCGATATAACATCGGTGTGGGACATTGTACTCGAATTTGCCGGTTTGTTTACCGGAGCCATGACAGGTGTTTTTATACTCGGTATTTTCAGTACCCGTGCAAATGGGAAAGGAGCTGTGGTTGGAACGCTTGCAAGCGCTGTAATTCTACTACTTGTAAAGAATTTTACTCCTCTGCATTTTTTCCTTTATAGTGGCATCGGTATAATAAGTTGTGTATTGATTGGTTATCTGGCAAGTTTTCTTTTTACTTCGCTAAAAAGCACCGAAGGACTTACCATATATTCGGTACAAAACAAAGTAAATGACTAACATGATGGAACAAATTATATATAGACAAAATATCCCGGTTTGTAATGAATATGATGTTGTGGTATGCGGTGGCGGCCCTTCCGGTTGTACTGCTGCGCTTGCTGCAAAAAGAGATGGATTAAAAACACTGCTTATCGAAAGTATGGGGCAGCTTGGTGGGATGGCTGTCACCGGGTTGGTTTCGCACTGGCTTGGCGGACGGACTCAAGAAGGAGAATGGGTGGTTGGCGGGTTATTTAAGTCGCTTGCTGAGGAAGCAGTCGATAGAGGTTATGCAATTTTGCCAAAGTTGAAAGAAGGGGAAAAATATCACCCCTACGGATGGTACAACTGGTTTATTCATGGGGTTCCGTTTGACCCTTTTGCAATTGATTTATTGCTCGACAAAAAAATGGATGATGCCGGAGTTGATGTTTTATTGCACACGCAGTTTGTTGATGTAGTTGTTTCTGCCAATATTATTACTCATGTTATTATTTATAACCGCAGTGGACTTCATGCTATTAAAACCAGAGCAGTAATTGATGCCACAGGAAACGCAGAAGTTGCATTTAAATCGGGGTGTGAAACGATGAAGGGTAGGAAAGAAGATGGAAAAATGACCCCGGCTTCGCTTATTTTTCATGTATATAATATTGATGAGAAAGCGCTTACAAAATACATTGAAAAAGAAAGAGATCCGAAATTAAGAAAATTGATAAGCGGATTACGGGAACAAGGAGTATGGAACTTCCCGTATAATATTTTTATGGCGATTAAACTGGTTGCAGAGGTGGAGTAATATATAAACACCTACCGGTTTTACGTGTTAGACGGAACCGATGATGTGTCTCTTTCTGAAGTAATGACACGTAGAATGAATGAAATGAAAAGATTGATGGAGATTTTCAAAAGAAATATTCCGGGTTTTGAAAATGCAAAGATAAAAACCATTGCCCCACAAATGGGAATTCGTGAAACCCGTCGTATTGTGGGTGATTTTATACTCACTGTTGAAGACCTTGCACAAGATAAACCGTTCGATGATTGTATTGGGTTCAGTATGTACGGATGGGATCTCCCTGATCCTGATAAGCCGAGTGTACAGCCTTTTGCCTATGATGAGGTTTCGGGCTATAAATACAAAATCAAAAAAGGATTAAGTACTCCCCTCCCTTACCGGATTATGTTGCCAAAACCGGTTGCAAACCTGATTTGTCCGGGGAGAGCAGTCAGTGTCGAAGGGCAGGTTTTGGGTCCGGTCAGAGTTATGGCGCCATGTATGGCTATGGGTGAAGCCGCAGGGATGGCTGCAAGGCAGGTTGTACAGAATGATGTTTCTTTCGCTGAAATTAATATCGAAAAACTGCGGGAAAAACTGAAAAATACAGGCGCCATTATCAACACAGAACAGTTGCCGGAAATATATCCGAGAGTTGATCAAACATAGATAACTATAAAATTGATAAATTATGAACCGATTATTTAGTTATATCTTATGCATTGTTTGTACAATTTTTTTATCTGGATGTATTAAAACTAAATCAGTGCAGTTCGTAACTGATAATACAAAACCGAATAAAGAAATAACCATCCCAACGCTCGATATTTCGTCAGATACAGATCGCCAGGTAATCATTGCCCAGGGAACTCAGGAAATACGTCAGGGACATCCCCATACAATATTAATGCCCGATGGGAAAACCATATTCGCTATTTGGACTGTTGGGCACGGGGGTCCATGCGGACAATTAAAGAAAAGTACTGACGGGGGCAAAACATGGAGCGAAATGATGGAAGTACCCGACAACTGGAAACAACATGCCAACTGCCCACCGCTTTATCTTCTCCCCGACAAACAGGGAACCGAAAGGTTATTCACATTTGTCAATCGTGGCCCTTATGGTTATAAAATGTACCG
>CAZLDP010000237.1:0-4946 GCA_964558145.1 uncultured Prolixibacteraceae bacterium
CGAGTGACGACAGAAAATGCAGCGAAGCTGAATTAACAAGTTGAACTTTTGAACGGCACGAAGTGCCATTGAACGGCGCAGCCATTGAACGCCAAGGCGAAGCCGCAGGCATTGAACCATTGTTGAACCCTTGAACGGCACGAAGTGCCATTGAACGCCGAAGGCATTAGGAAAATAATTAAAAAATGTCACAAGTCAGGAAGCCTTCCGAAAAAAATACGATTGTATTATTCCGGCAGCAGCCAGGTTTCGGTTTCCTTTTTCCGCAGATAGGTTTCGATATGCCGGCCCCTCTTGGCCTCATAAATATCGTTGACCGTCACAATGATAGCAGTCTCCAGCACATTGCCAAATCCTTTGTGCAACACGGTTCCGAAAGTTTTCATGGTGGGTGATACATTCATATAGGAGTTGAAAAGCGGAGGGATGTTTTCTCCGTATTGTCTTACCGATTGGACAAGGATACGATAATCCTCCTTGAAGTCATTTCCTGTAAAGAGGGCTTCCATCTTGGGGAAGTCGATATGAAATTCAAAGGGTACGATCGGGTAGACCAGGTTCTCACGGTCACGGAAATATTTAAAAAAGAAATACTGGATCAGGTTACGGGCTTCGGTGTGAAAATGGGCGTACATGGTCACTTTCCCAAAGAAATATTTAAGTTGGGGAAAATCGACCGACAAGGCTCCCAGCCCGTCCCAGAGATTGTCGAGGGCATACAATGCCTTGGCCCCGGCTTTACTCGACTGGTAGGCAGGGGTGACAAATGAACGTCCTAATTCAATGGTGTAAGGAATATACTCCTTGCAGAATCGTTCCGAAAAATTGAATAATTCTGAGGTGGCCAGCATGATTTTCCCATTGCTGTCATTAGCTGCGTTGGCACAATGAATATACCGGTAACCACCCAAAATCTCCCTTGCGTCGGGATCCCACACAATTAGTTGTTTATAGGGAACATCCGAAAGGTCATATTCATCAATATCCTGTTCTTTTCCTGTACCGCCGCCGGCAGCCCGGAATGTCACTTCACGCAACCTTCCGATTTCATGCATGAGCGCCGGAGAATCGGCATGGGAAAAAATATAGATCTCATTACCCCCTTTGTTCGTTTTACGCATCATTTTATCCGGAGTAAGCTCTGCCATTAGTTCTTCCAATGGCATCGGTGCTATGATTTCTTCCATTGTCAAAGAAATTTCTGAATAACCGCGCAAAATTAGCAAAAAGTAAGCCTAATTGATCTATCCCTGTCTATTTTTCAGAACAATAGGAGGAAGGGAGTTTATAAACCAACTGCTTTACATAATCTGCCCATTCCTGGTGACTTCGGCTACGATCGAATGTCGTCCAGGGAACAGGTTCCCCGAAATAGAGTTTTATGTTTTGTTTCCTGTGCCGGTAGGTCTCGTCAGGCAACAGAAACATCTCGAGGTTCCAACTGATGCCCAGCTTCTTGCGCCATTTCGCCACAAAATAAAAGCGGTTGGAATTACTTCCGCTGATGAAAACGGGAATCACATCGCGATGGTATTCAACCGCCTTGGTAATAAAATGTTTCTGCCACTCCAGGTCTGTAATTATCCCCCTGACTTTACGCGATGCCAGTCCGGAGGGAAAGATCAGAATCTGCTTCCCCGAAATATAGGCTTCCTTTAATAACCGAGCGGCCTCCCTGCTGTTGCTGCCATGATGGTTGACCGGCACAAACAAAGGCTGAAGCGGAGGAATGTTCATCAGCACATCGTTGACCAGAAACCTCAGATCGCCTAATATTTTGTAAACATTCTCCATCAGTAGCAGGGCATCAAAGCCTCCCAGCGGATGGTTTGCCGCAAAAATGTAGCTCCCCTGTGAAGGAATATTGCCGGCTCCGTACACCTCCTCCGTGATTTCAAAATCCTTCACGGAGGCGGAAACAAAATCCATCCCGGTCAAATGACCGTACCGGATGATAAATCCGTTCATGAAATCGAGACGCATGATCCGGTGGATTATCCGGTATACAAATCCCGGAATCATCCGGGCAAGGCCGGGATTCTTTTCTTTGAAGATCTCCCTGATGACTATCGGCTTAAATTCAGCATGCGGGCTTTCTGCATCCATCCTACTACGATTTGTTTTTCAGAACAAAATTAATGGGGAAATCGAATTTCCGTCATGTCTTATACCCTAACCTCTCTTTTTTAATTCCGGAGGCAAGTTGTGAACCTCAATTTTATCAACATCCCCTTTTTCCCTAAACTTTTATATACTAAAGATTTACTATTATTCACCGAGAGAATACCACGGGATTTCAAACAGTTTATCAACAATTTATCAACAATTATAATCTTTTTGTAGGTGGAATAAAGTGGAATATTCTGTAATAAAGTGGAATAAAATTTATACTTTTACACTTCATCAAAATCAGCAATTGTCGATGATCCGATTTTCTGCCAGATACAATGCTTTGATTGACGACAAAGGAAGGGTAGTCCTGCCTGCGCCGTTCAAGAAAGCCATGGGTGCGCTGTCGGAAGAACTATTGGTAATCGAGAAGGATATCTACAAAACGTGTCTGAATATCTATCCGCAGCAGTTTTGGGATGAACGGTTGGGGAAGATTGAGAAACAGCTCAATCCTTTCAATGAAGAAGATGATGATTTACTTGCCCACCTGTATGAGAATTTTGCCACTGTCACCATGGCTCCCAACGGAAGAATCAACATTCCCTCCGATTTCATGGATTATGCCGGAATAACCCGGGATGTGGTTTTTGTGGGCAAGGGGCAATCGATCACCATGTGGAATGAACAGAAATACGATGAAATGAAGGAATCAAGGAAGCCACTCCGTGAGATGTTCAGGGAACGGCTTTCGGGAACACAGGGCAACGGGCAGTCATGAACCAGTTTCACATACCGGTGTTGCTGAGCCAGAGCGTGGATGGGCTGGCCATTCGCCCCGGCGGGGTTTATGTGGATGCCACTTTCGGGGGTGGTGGTCATTCCAGGGAGATCCTCCGCCGTCTGGAAGGGGGAAAACTTCTGGCTTTTGACCAGGACGAGGCGGCTGCCGGAAATCTTTTCCCCGACGATCGGTTGATTTTCATCCGTCACAATTTCCGGTTTCTGAAAAATTTCCTGCGCTACTACCAGGTGGAAAAAGTAGATGGGATTCTGGCCGACCTGGGGGTTTCCTCCCACGATTTTGATGAAGCCGACAGGGGTTTTTCGTTTCGGTACGATACGCCCCTTGACATGCGGATGAACCGGAATTCCCCAACCACCGCGGCGATGGTAGTAAACGGATATACAGAGCAACAACTTATCACCCTTTTCAGGGAGTATGGGGAGATCCACAATGCCGGAAGAGTGACTTCGGCCATTCTGGAAGCCAGAACGGCCCGTGAGATCCGGACCTCGGGGCAGTTGATCCAGGCGATCAGCAGGTGCGTTCCCCGTGCCACCGAAAAGAAATATCTCGCGCAGCTCTTTCAGGCATTAAGGATGGAGGTGAACCAAGAGATGGCTGCCCTGAAAGAATTTCTGGAATCATCGAAAGAACTGCTCAAAACAGGAGGGAGGTTGGTCGTCATTACCTATCACAGCCTCGAAGACCGTATGGTCAAACACTTTTTCAGAACAGGAAATCTGGAAGGCCGGACCGAGCAGGATTTTTACGGCAATTTCATTACTCCCTTCAGACTGATTAACCGGAAGGCGATTGTCCCCGGGGAGAGCGAAGTGGCTGAAAATCCCCGCTCCCGCAGCGCCAAACTCAGAATCGTAGAAAAAACAGAACGTTGATGGCAAGGAAAAACAATAACGGGAAAAAGTCGCGGACGGGGGTGAGTTCCTTTCTCCGGGGAACGATTCTTACCGACGAACGGATAACGCGTCAGTTTCCATTTGTCATTTTTCTGGTAATCATGGGATTGCTGATGATCACCAACCGGTATCGCTCCGAAAAGGTCATCCGTGAGATTGAAGTATTACAGGACACCATCGACGATTTACGCTCCCAGTCCATCACCAACGCTGCACGGCTGATGTACATGAGCAAACCGTCGGAAGTGGCTCAGAAGGTGAAGGATGCCGGATTGGTGCTTGAGGAGCAGGTACGTGCCCCAAGGAAGATTGTAGTGGATAAAATAAAGAAGAAAAAGAAAAAATGAATCTCCGCAACATAATTGTCTCGCGCCTGGCAATAATCTATTTTGCCTTATTGCTGATGTCCATCCTGATTATCGGCAAGATTGTCGCAGTACAGAACATCAGGACGGACCGGTGGGAACAAATTGCCGACAACCTGACTAATTATACGGTTTCGTTTGAACCTACCAGGGGCAATATTTGTGCCGACGACGGCAATGTGCTGGCCACATCGGTACCCGGGTATTATATCAGGATTGATCTGGGAGCGCCCGGAGTTAAGAAGGTTTATGCTGCACAAAGGGATTCCCTTGCCCTGATGCTCTCCTCCTTTTTCAGAAATCTGCCGGCTAAGGAGTACAGGCGCAGGCTGGACTTGGCCTACAAACAAAATGAACGGGGCTTTATGCTCACTCCCCGGAAGATTGACTACAATGAACTTCAGATCGTCAAAAAGTTCCCGATTTTGCGCAGGGGGTCTTTCGGAGGAGGACGGATCATTGTTCAGGAGAACAAACGGGTTTTGCCGTTAGGCAAGCTGGCAGCCCGGACGATCGGCACACTCAACAAGGGGGTGTCGAACAATCCGGAAGGAAATGCAGGGAATACCGGAATTGAGGAGGCTTTCGAGTCATACCTGAAAGGGGAAGCAGGAGTCGGGTACCGGCAGAACCTGTCGGGGCGCTGGGTTAGCCGCATTGAAATTGAACCTAAAGACGGCATGGACATCCACACCACCCTTAATATCCGGTACCAGGACATCGCCGAAAGCGCCCTGGAAAGGCAGCTTAAAACCAGCAATGCCGAAT
>CAZLDP010000238.1:0-4923 GCA_964558145.1 uncultured Prolixibacteraceae bacterium
CAGGTAGCCTGTATCGGCTGCAGCAAATGTATCGACGTGTGTGCCTACGATGCGATAACGATTGGTAAAAACCTGGCGTTCATTGATTCGGACAAGTGCAGGCTTTGTCGCAAATGTGTGGAAGTTTGTCCCACCCATTCCATTCTTGAAGTGGGCTTTCCTCCCCGGAAAGCCAGACCTGTGGAAGCTGAATCTACTACTGTTAACCAATAATCCGGAACAACGTGTTGAAAACATTCAGACTCGGGGGTATTCACCCTCCGGAAAACAAACTCTCGGCTGCAGAGCAGATCCGGGAACTGCCGCTTCCCCCTGTGGTTTTCATCCCCGTCGGGCAGCATATCGGGGCTCCGGCCACCCCCGTCGTTCAAAAGGGAGACAAGGTCAAAGCCGGTCAATTGATCGCCAAAAGCACTGGTTTTGTCTCCGCCAATATCCATTCCTCCGTATCGGGTACCGTCACAAAAATTGATCAGCTTGCCGACACATCGGGGTATCCCAGGACCACCATTGTGATCAAGGTCGAAGGAGATGAATGGGAGGCAGGGATCGACCGATCGCCCGATTTGCGACAGGATAACCGCCTCAGTGGTTCCCAAATAGTGGAAAAGATCATGGCCGCCGGCATTGTGGGCATGGGAGGGGCCACTTTCCCCACCCATATCAAGCTGGTTCCTCCCCGCGGAAATAAGGCTGACCTTTTGATTATCAACGGAGCGGAGTGTGAACCTTTTCTCACTTCCGATTACCGGCTGATGATTGAAAAAGGCAGGGAGATTGCAGTAGGTACGCAACTTCTCATGAAGGCGCTGGGGGTGGAAAAAGCAGTTGTCGGCATTGAAAACAACAAGCCTGAGGCCATCCAGGTGATGGCAGAGGCCGTGGCCGGTTTACCCGGGATTACAGTGGAATCGCTGCAAGTAAAATATCCCCAGGGAGGGGAGAAACAACTGATCAAAGCCCTTACCGGCAGGGAGGTTCCTTCCGGAGCATTGCCTGTATCGGTGGGATGCGTGGTCAGCAATGTGGGCACTGCTTTTGCTGTTTATGAAGCGGTACAGAAAAACAAACCCCTCTTTGAACGGGTGGTGACCCTAACCGGTCATCAGGTTAAAACACCTTCCAAACTGAAGGTCAGGATTGGTACACCCCTTTCCGATCTGGTTGCTTTTTGCGGAGGCCTCCCCGACGATACCGGTAAAATTATCAGTGGGGGCCCCATGATGGGAAAGGCAGTGGCTTCCCTGGATGTTCCGGTGACCAAGGGGACATCGGGCGTGCTGCTGATTCCCGGAGAAAAAGCGCTCCGGAAACCGCAACAGGCTTGTATCCGTTGTTCCCGGTGCGCCCATGCCTGTCCGATGGGATTGGAACCTTATCTTTTAATGACGCTGACCGAAAAAGTTCTCTGGGAAAGGGTGGAAAAAGAGAGAATTTTAGATTGCATTGAATGTGGAAGCTGCAGCTTTTCCTGTCCTGCCGGCCGGCCTCTGCTCGACCATATCCGTTTCGGTAAATTCCGGGTGGGACAACTGGTACGTTCACGTAAAAGTTAATACGAAATAATTCCCTGGAAAATGAACAGAATGATTACAATATCACCTTCTCCGCATATCCATACCGACGATTCGGTCAAAAAGATTATGTACCGGGTAATTCTGGCATTGTTGCCTGCTTTGATCTGGTCGGTTGTTGTCTTTGGCTGGGATGCGATGAGGGTAACTCTCATCGCAGTGACGGCTTGTGTGGTTATCGAGTATTTATTGCAACGGTTTGTGTTGAAGGTATCTCCTACGGTTACCGACGGCTCTGCAGCACTGACCGGGCTTCTTCTGGCTTTCAACGTGCCTGCCTCTATCCCTTGGTGGATTATCCTTTTGGGATCCTTTTTTGCCATAGCGATAGCCAAACTCTCCTTCGGAGGGTTGGGAGCCAATATTTTCAACCCTGCCCTGGTAGGCCGTGTGTTTTTGCTCATCTCCTTCCCGGTTCAGATGACTACATGGCCGGTTTCCAAAATGACATCGACAGACGCAGTAACTGCTGCAACACCCCTGGGAATCCTAAAGGAAAGCCTGTTCAGTGGTAAACCCCTGAGCGAAGTGAGCGTCAACCTTCCGGGAGCGGATGCCCTGTTTATCGGCAATATGGGGGGATCGCTCGGAGAAATTTCAGCAGCCCTGTTGATCCTTGGCGGAATTTATCTCTTATGGAAAAGAGTCATCACCTGGCAAATCCCGGTTTCCATCCTGGCGACCATGGCTGTTTATGCAGCCGTTTTCTGGCTTGTTGATCCCGGGAAATTTATGGATCCTTTATTTCATATTTTGGCCGGAGGCGCTATCCTCGGGGCAATTTATATGGCTACAGATATGGTTACATCCCCTATGACGGGTAAAGCGCAACTGGTTTACGGGGCAGGAATCGGAATCATCACCATGACCATCCGCCTTTTCGGAGCCTACCCTGAAGGAATCTCATTTGCCATTCTCATCATGAATGGCGTTACTCCCCTGTTAAATTACTACATCAAACCTACAAGATTCGGAGGTAAATAAGATGGCTCAGCGTGAATCTACATTTATCAATATGGTTGGCTGTTTGCTGGTGGTAACCCTTGTTTCGGGAGGCATCCTCGGATTTGTACATTCAAAAACGGAAGGGGCCATTGAAGCAGCCAGAACAATGGAGCAGAATGTTGCCATTGCCAAGGTGTTGCCGGAATTTACTGAATTGGGAAAGCCGCTCCGGTTACTCCCGGCGGAAGGCGGCGACAGCATAGAGATATTTTCAGCTTACAAGGAGGGGAAAATGGTCGGAATGGCCATAAAGACCTATTCGGAAAAGGGTTTCAGCGGCAATATCACCATGATGGCAGGTTTGGATACCTTAGGGAATCTTACAGGATATGAAATACTGCAACATAAGGAAACGCCTGGATTGGGTTCTAAAATGGGGACCTGGTTCAGGAATCCTGATAAACCGAATCAGAATGTGATCGGTAAGAACTTCGAAACCACCCGTTTCAGTGTAAAAAAAGATGGTGGCGACATTGATGCCATCACGGCATCCACCATCACATCACGCGCATTCCTGGATGCTCTGAAAAGGGCTTACTCCGGATATCAGCAGTACAGACCGGAAAATAGAGTCTCAAAGGAACAGCTAATCCCATAAAACAACATGCAATGAATCAGTTTAAAAATTTAACAAAAGGTTTTTTAAAGGAGAGTCCGACTTTTGTGCTGGTACTGGGAACCTGTCCTACACTTGCAGTAACCTCATCGGCTTCCAATGCACTCGGGATGGGTCTGGCCACCACTTTTGTGCTGGCTTGCTCAAACATGGTGATTTCTCTGGTAAAAAATGAGATTCCCGATAAAGTGAGGATACCCTCCTATATTGTGATTATTGCCGCGTTTGTGACCGTAGTGGAATTGGTCATGAAGGCATACACTCCGGCGCTCTCCAAAAGTCTGGGAATATTCATCCCCTTGATCGTGGTTAATTGTATCGTGTTGGGGCGGGCAGAGGCATTTGCCAGTAAAAACAATGTTCTCTCCTCCATCATTGATGGATTGGGAATGGGATTGGGATTCACCATGGCGTTGTTTGTGCTGGGCAGCATCAGGGAATTGTTAGGAAATGGCAGTATCCTGAGTATCTCTTTTTTTCCTGATAACTATGCGATGCTCCTCTTTGTGCTGGCTCCGGGCGCTTTCATCGTCTATGGATATGTGATGGCCATCGTTCAGAAAATTAACAAATCAAAGAAATAGGTTTCATGAATTACCTGGTTATTTTTATAGCGGCTGTTCTGGTCAACAATATTGTGTTGATGCAGTTTTTGGGAATTTGTCCTTTTCTGGGGGTTTCCAAAAAGATTTCCACGGCCGCGGGGATGGGAGCAGCGGTGATCTTTGTTCTCGTACTTGCAACCCTGGTCACCTATCTGGTTCAGAAACTCGTGCTGGATCCCTTTAACATTGCCTATTTGCAGACCATTGCGTTCATTCTGATCATTGCTGCCCTCGTACAATTGGTTGAAATCATCCTGAAAAAGGTGAGCCCCTCGCTTTATCAGGCCCTGGGGATTTATCTCCCGCTGATCACAACCAACTGCGCCATTCTTGGGGTTGCCATCCTGACGATCCAAAAGGATTTTAACCTCTTGGAAGGGATAGTTTTCGCATTTGCCAATGCGGTGGGATTCACCCTTGCTCTCGTCTTGTTTGCTGGGATCAGGGAACACCTCGACCTGGTGGAAATTCCCGCGGGTTTGAAAGGTACCCCCATTGCCCTGATTACCACGGGTATTCTGGCCATGGCTTTCATGGGTTTTTCGGGTCTCATCTGATGAACAAACCGGGGTTCTGTGAGTGATTAAAAAAGGTAAAGTCGATCGACTGTGAAAAATAAGGCGGTCCGGAGTAAACGTACCGGATTTCGATGGAGCCGGTTTGTGATCAGGATTTTGTTAGCCGGAATTCTTTTCCTTTTCCTGCTGGTTTTAGCCGTATACCTGGGATTTATGGGGAAGGTTCCTTCAAAGGAAGAGCTTATCAGCGTGAAAACGCCCCTGGCAAGCAAAGTCTTTTCAGCCGACGGGAAACTGTTGGGCCGCTATTACACCCAAAACCGGAGCTATGTTTCTTACAAGGAAATCTCCCCCTTCATCATCAATGCGCTTGTGGCAACAGAGGACGCCCGCTTTTTCAAACACAGGGGGATCGACGAAATTGCCCTTCTCAGGGTTCTTTTTAAAACCATCCTGCAATTAGACCGAAGTTCAGGGGGAGGAAGCACCCTCAGTCAGCAGGTGGCCAAGAACCTCTTTCCACGAGGTCGTTACGGGGTACTCTCTATTCCCGTCAATAAAATTAGGGAAGCGATTATTGCCTACCGGCTCGAACGGATCTATAC
>CAZLDP010000239.1:0-4918 GCA_964558145.1 uncultured Prolixibacteraceae bacterium
CTCTTCCATTCGGGTTTTATCCCCAAGGATGCTGCCTTTTGACCGTTCGCTGCTGGGATCAATGGCCAGTACCGCTAACTTGTGCCCCTTTCCGGTGAGCAGTTTGCCCAGCGCTTCGATAAACGTGCTTTTTCCGGCACCTGGAACTCCTGTGATCCCCACCCTAACCGACCTGCCGCTGTGGGGAAGACACCGGCTGATAATTTCCCTGGCCACCTCCTGATGATCGGGCCGGGAACTCTCCACGAGGGTTACAGCCTTGCTTAAAAGGGGAATATCCCCATTCAGAATTCCTACGGTATATTCTTCGGCAGTAAGCGGCTTTTTCCGCTTTTGCAAAAACCTCCTTACCGAATCTTCACTCACGGGAGGTGGCTGGGGTATCCCCTCATTCACCTTCAACCCTTTGAAATCGGGGTGATTTTCAATATGATGCAAATCGTACTCCATGGTATTCTCTCCTGGTGTAAAGGTAAAATCAATTTTCGGCAGAAACAGAAAACCGGTCAGATTTTGACGACAAAAGCACGAAGAAAAACATAGGACACAAATTTGTTTTGTGTCCTATGTCGTATGCCAGTGTCCTGTGATCCTTCCCGGCCACAGTTCAGGACGGTAAGCTATATTACAGGATGTTGGACGATATCCGCAGGGTAGCCGTGGAATTTTTAGGATCGTTGGTGATCACAGTTACGGTTTTACTCTGCCTGCCTTTTTTCCCGGTGGAATCAAAGGCTACCTTTATCGGAGCAGTTTCCCCGGGAGCAATCACATTCTTGGAAGGTGACACAGCCGTACATCCGCATGACGAACGGATATTGCGGATGATCAAATCGCGTTTCCCCTTGTTCGCCAGTTCAAAAGTAAATTCTTTCTTGTCGCCCTGTTTGATGTCGCCGAAATCGTATGAAAGGGTATTGAAGGCCGCCACGGGGGCATTGGCAATCTCTTCCGCAGAAAGACCCGAGAAGTCTTCCTCAATGGTAGCGCTCACCCCGATCGAATTTTTGTAGTCGCTGCTTCCATCCAGCGAAAGGTAGATGCGGTGCGACACAAAACCGAATGTGTTGGCTGCCTTGGCATCGTAGACCAGCGTCAGGATCCCTTTACCTTTTGACGGTATAGTGGCAGGTTCAATGGTTACCTTGATATGGGAGGGAACCGTCTTAAAGCCAACAGCTACCGGTTTGTCGGTATCGTTGATCAGCTCCAGGGATTCACTCCTGACTTCGTTGTCCCGGATGGTCGGGAAGGAAACGTGGTTTATCTTGGCCCTCAGACTTCCGATTTCTCGGGGATAAAGTTCTGCTAACGTCAGTTCCTTCTCTAAGACTGTGCCACTGATCGTCAGGATTACATTCGAATTTTCCGAATTGGTCATCACCGATATGGTTTTGGCAAAGGCACCCGGACGGTTGACCGGGTTGTAACTCACCTTGATCATTCCCCTGGCGCCCGGCGCCACAGGCTGACGGGTCCATTCCGGTGTCGTACATCCGCATGAGGCATTCACACTGTTGATGATCAAAGGAGTAGTCCCCTTGTTGGTAAAATCGAAAGCAAAAGTTTGAATCCCGGCAGACTCCTTGAAAGAACCGAAATTATGTTCAGTTTTGTCAAAAACAATTTTGGGCTGGGCCTGAATCAAAGCAATATTGGTGATACCGGCAAGGAAACAGACCATGAGTAAAGTTCCAACTCTTTTCATTGTTTTAAAATTTTATTTATTAATTTTCGTTTCGCATTATTGTACAAATTTAGGGCAATGTTTGAATGGAATTGTTAACCATTAATTACTTATTGTTAATAAATTGTTAAACAAGGATTTCACAGATATTCACTTCTGCTGAAAGGCAAATCAATTCTACCAAATTGAACAGAAACGCGCTGAAATATTTCATTGTATTAGCCATTCTTTCGGTAATCGGAATCTTCGTGATCCAGTTTGCCTTCTTGAAAAACACTTTTGAGATTACCGAAAAGGAATTCCGGGAGACGACCACCATTGCACTCCGGGAGGTTGCCTGGCAAATCCTGGAAGCCTCGGGGGAAACCGCCAAATTTGACAACATTGATCCTGTGGAACAGGTAACCCCCAACTGTTTCCTGGTGAACGTCAACGATGTGATTGATCCTGAAATCCTGAAAATCCAGCTCAAAGAGCAGTTCAAACGGCACAACATCCGGCTTAATTATGAATATGCCATTTATGACCCCGACCGGGAGGTGATGACTGAAGGAGGATTTGTGTGTGCCCATGATGACTCCTGTGAAAAAGTGCTGTTGCCCTATTTTCCCAGAAGCAGCAAATACACTTACTATTTCGGGGTCAATTTCCCCAATATGACACCTTACCTGACTTTAAGGCTTCAGGGCTGGTATTTTATCACCGGGCTGCTGTTGATTGTGCTGCTGTTTTTCGGATATGCCCTCTGGGTAATCATAAGACAGCGGCAACTTACCGACATCCAGAAGGTTTTTATCAACAACCTCACCCACGAACTGAAAACGCCCATTTCTTCGATCGGATTGTCTGCAAAGGTTTTGAGCGACGAAAAGATCCTGGAAAACCCGGAAAGACTTTTTGAGTATACCCGGATCATCAACGAGCAGAGTGTCCGGTTGGCAAAAAGTGTGGAAAAGGTATTGAGCCTTTCGGCATTGGAGAAAAACAGACTCCAACTCGTCAATGAGCAAATCGACCTGAATGAGTTTGTTCGCAGGAATGTAGCCCGTTTTCAGGAATCAGAACTGGGACAGAAAGCCAGGATCAGCCTGACGGGAAAACTGGAACATCCCCTGATCTGGGCCGATCCGTTTCACCTGGGAAATCTCTTGCAGAATATCCTCGAAAACGGGGTGAAGTATTGCAAGGAGTTACCGGTACTTGAGGTTTCACTGAAGGAGAAAGGGAAGGTTCTCCAACTGGCTATCTCCGACAACGGAATTGGCATTCCCAAAGATGAACGGAAAAATATCTTCAGAAAATTTTACAGGATCCCTACCGGTAACATCCACGATGTGAAAGGATTCGGACTTGGACTCGACTACGTGAGCAAGATTGTGAAAGCCCACCACTGGAAAATCGGGGTGGATGGCAACCGGCACGGGGGCAGCACTTTTACTTTATTTATCATGCGCAATGAATGAAACACCCTACAGAATCCTTTTAGTGGAGGATGATGCCGCTCTGGGATTCATCATCAAAGACAACCTGGTGATTCACGGCTATGAAGTGGACCGGGCAGAGGACGGAGAAGAAGCCTTGCATTTGTTCGAAAACAACAAGTACTCCCTCCTGATTCTGGATGTAATGTTGCCCAAAGTTGACGGATTTACCGTGGCAAAAGAGGTAAGAAAGAAGGATGAACAGGTTCCTGTTCTTTTTCTTACAGCCCGTTCGATGAACGAGGACAAAATTACCGGATTGACATTGGGAGGCGACGACTATATCACCAAACCCTTCAGCATGGAAGAGCTTCTGCTCAAAATAAAAATCTTTCTCCGGCGGTCGCAGGCTGTACCTCCCCGTGAAGATTCACATCCGGGATCCGTCACGCGCATTGGCAATTACCTGTTTGACGAAAACGATCTGATGCTGACCTGTGGCAATTTCCGGCGTCAGCTTACCCTGAAAGAGGCAGAACTGGTGAAATATTTCGCTGCCAATCCCAACAAGGTTCTAAGCCGGGATGAAATCCTGCGGAATGTTTGGGGATCGAACGATTACTTCCTGGGACGCAGCCTCGATGTGTTCCTCTCCCGGCTTCGGAAGTATTTCAGCCACGATCCCGATATACGCATTGTAAACCTTCATGGAATCGGATTCAAATTCAACGTAAAAACATAAATTCAAGGGAGACCCAGATGACAAAATCATGTCAGTTTGAAATTTAGGCAACAAAACAGGCGTTATCCTGTTGGAAGTACAAAAAAATAATCTACTTTTGCAGTCCGAAAAAAGGAAAAACGTAATAAACTGAGATAAAAATGAAAAGGACATTTCAGCCATCGAACAGGAAAAGAAAGAACAAACACGGCTTCAGGGAAAGAATGTCGACTGCAAATGGCCGGAAAGTGCTGAAAGCCCGCCGCGCCAAAGGAAGAAAAAAACTGACGGTTTCCGACGAGCCGAGGCACAAAAGATAACAAAACGCCACGTTTTAGTATTCCGGGAAGGTAGGGATGAATGAATCCTTACCTTTTCGTGTTTATACAAACCGGATTAACCTTGAAAACCTTTTGAGTATGACATCCTTTTCCTTCCAGACACTCTCCCCTGTGATCTCCGCAATAGCCCGGAAAGTGGAAAAGGGCATCCGGATCACTCCAGAAGAGGCAGTGGAACTGTACCAGTGCGATTCACTCGCTTTTTTAGGGGTTTTGGCCACACGGGTCAGGAAAAGGCTCATCGGCGACTATGTTTATTTCAACAGGAACTTTCACATCGAACCCACCAACGTATGCGTGAACCACTGCAAGTTCTGCTCTTTCCGCAGAAATCCCGGACAGAAGGGATCGTGGGAATGTTCGATTGAGGAGATGGTGGAGATGGTCAAAGCTCATCATGGCAGCGGTTGTACCGAAGTGCACATCGTGGGAGGAGTTCATCCCAAACGGGATATCAGCTTTTACACCGATTTGCTGAGGGCGATTCGGAAAGAGGCGCCCATGCTCCATATCAAGGCTTTCACTGCCGTCGAAGTGGACCAGATGTGCAGGATGGCGGGGATTACCGTAGAAGAGGGACTCACCCGGCTCAAGGAAGCCGGATTGGAGTCGATGCCGGGAGGGGGCGCCGAAATCTTCGATGAAATCCTGCGTGCCGAAATCTGTCCCGACAAAACCACATCCTCCGGTTGGCTCTCTATTCATGAAACAGCCCACAGGCTTGGGATCCCCACCAACGCCACCATGC
>CAZLDP010000240.1:0-4895 GCA_964558145.1 uncultured Prolixibacteraceae bacterium
GCACATAAGGCGGCCGGAGCGATTCAAGATACCGGAATCCCTCCTCCAAAGAGGGAAGGGTAAAGGAGGCGTAGCGAGCCGTAGGGATACCGTGACGGGAAAGAAAAGCCTTGGCAAAATTCTTGCTTCCTTCAAGCCGGGCACCCGCCTTCCCCGGACCGATCACTTTGACCTGTTTTCCACCTTCTAAGGAGGAAAAATAATCGGCAATTCCCCCGGCAAGCGGTACTTCGGGTCCTACCACCACCATGTCAATCCCCCTCTCAATCACTTCCTTGCCTAAGCTTTCAAAATCGGTGACCTCGACAGGCAGATTGGTTCCCAAAAGCGAGGTTCCTGGATTTCCCGGTGCAAAAAAAAGATTGCGGAGGGCAGGGCTCTGCCTGATTTTCCATCCCATGGCATGTTCCCTGCCCCCCGATCCGATTATCAGTACATTCATTTTCTTACGATTGACCCTGGTATTTCCGGATATACTCATTGAGGGTCCCCGTTACCCGGGTTGCTATTGTGGTATCGCCAAAATTGGTACATGTCCTTTCCAGCTTCTGAAGATAAAAAATATTGCGCTGGATTTCCTCGTTGATATCTCCCGAAATCTGAAAGTGGGTAGGTTGGGACATCAGATAGGCTAACATCTCACTAAAAGTTTTGAATGCCCCTTCGGCGAACTTTCCGGCATCTTCCTTGGCGCCCGTCTGGTAAAGGGTTTGGAGCATTTCGAGACTGAAATACTCATAAGGTACCACAGAGGTGGGAACCATTTCAAATCCTTTGAGGATGACCGTCTTTGCCGAGTCCAGTTTCCCTTCACTCACCAGTGCGCTACCCAGCCTGTTGAAATTATTGCGGATATTGGTCATCATCCGGGCATTGTTCTCATCGATATAGACCGAAGGATCGTTCATGTTGCCCCACTTGTATTTGTTGAAGAGGTTGTTGTACATTATCCCGGTAGAGACCTTTCCGAAATTGATCCGGTCGGTTGACTCCTGGGCCACCCTGATGGGCACCAGCCTGTAGGCGAACCCTTCAAGCTGGAAGTAATCCTGAAGGTTCAGGAATTTACTGGGACCAATGGTAATGGCGAAATAGATGGGTCTTTCCCAGTTGTTGTGGACCAGCATGTCGAAGATCATGTATTCGTCTTTGGCCAGGTAGTCCCTGCTGCTGAGGTCGATATACATGGTATCTACAATCTTGTCATAATCTTCAGGGGGTACCACTTTATTCCGGATCACCGCTTCCTTGTCGACCTTAAAGGTGAGTTTCTTTTTTGGGAAGTAGGCTGCATTGCCGGCCTGCGCCAGTTTGGTTGCCGGATTGTCATCGTTGACGAATTGCACGGCTTCGCGCAGGTCGATGCTTTCTCGTTTTATTCTCGGATCGTTAAGGAGATAGATGATGTCGCGGGTTCCCTGGGTATACTGTTCTTCCTTCAGGGAGAAGGGCAAGGGTTTTGAATCCCAGGCTTTGCGTTTCATCTGGGTAATGTACCAGTCGGTCTGCAAATAGCTGAGGTTACACACCCTGACGTCGGTTCTCACGCCTTCCACATCTTGGTTGTACCAGAGTGGGAAGGTGTCGTTATCGCCATTGGTGAAAATAACCGCCTGTTCTGCGCATGTTTTCAAATAATTGGCGCCAAGGTCGCGGGCGGTATACCGGCCTGAGCGGTCGTGGTCGTCATAGTTTTCGGCGAGCATTATTCCGGGTACCAGCACGAGTAAAACCAGCGTAACCAGGATAGGATTCAGATTCCCGGGCAGAACTTTTTTCAGGGCATCGGTCAGCGCCAGGACTCCAAGCCCTATCCAGATGGCAAAGGCATAGAACGAACCGGCGAAGGCATAATCCCTTTCCCTGGGCTGAATGGGATATTGGTTGAGATAGACCACAATGGCCAGGCCTGTCATCACAAAAAGCAGGAAGATGAGCCACAACTGCCGTTTCCCCTCTTTACCCAGGTTGTAGAGGTAAAAAATTCCCAGCAATCCCAGCAGGAGCGGAAGGAAATAATATTGGTTGTTGGCCCTGTTTTGGAGGGATTCAGGCCGGTCCTTCTGGTTCCCCAACCTGAAGTTGTCTAAGAAATCAATTCCGCTGATCCAATTTCCGTGCAGGTAGCCGCCATGGCTCTGGACGTCATCCTGCCTGCCGACAAAGTTCCACATGAAATACCGGAAGTACATATGACCTACCTGGTAACGGAAGAAAAACCGCAGGTTTTCAATCATGGTCGGCTTGACAATCACCTCCTTCTCTCCCATTTCGTTGACATGCTGGATGCGGTTTCCCTTCACCCTTCCCCAGCTTTCATATTCAGCGGCATGACCGGGATCCTGATTGCTCCACATCCGGGGGAAGAGAGTTTTGAATTTCGGATCGTAATTGGGGATAACCCTATGGTCGGTAATCACATATTTGCCGTCGCGCTGCGAATAGTAAGGACTTCCTTCGAGATACCTTTGGGCGGGATTCAGCGGAGAATTGTAATACTGGCCATATAAAAGGGGCCTTTGTCCGTACTGTTCACGGTTAAGGTACGACAAAAGTGAAAAGGTATCGTTCGGACTGTTCTGATCCATGGGAGTACCTGCTGAAGAACGGATGATAATCAGTGCAAAGGAGGAATAGCCGATCAGGATGACCGTAACAGCAACCACCACCGTATTCCAGAAAACCTTGTTTTTCATAAGGGTATACCTGATAGCCCAGATCAGCCCTGCGGTCAGCGCCACCAGATAGAAAAGGGATCCTGAATGGTAAGGCAATCTAAAAGTGTTGACAAAGAGGAGTTCAAACCAGGAAGCCACCTTTACAAAACCGGGGATGATCACGTACATGATTCCACCCAGAATGACCAGGGAGGCCAATAAGGCATAGAAGATCCCCTTATTGGTAACCTCGTATTTCCGGAAATAGTAGACAAAAACAATGGCAGGGATAGCCAGAAGATTGAGCAGATGCACCCCGATCGACAAGCCGATCAGATAGGCAATAAAGATCAGCCAGCGGTTGGCATGGGGTTCGTCAGCTACATTTTCCCACTTCAGAATCGCCCAGAAGACCAGTGCAGTGAGAAAAGAGGAGGTCGCATATACCTCGCCTTCAACCGCTGAAAACCAGAACGTGTCAGAAAATGCATAGGCCAATGATCCAACCAGACCGCTTCCCAAAACGGCTATCATCTGTGAAGCAGACATCTCCCCGTTCCCGGCACAGAGCTTGCGGGCCAGGTGAGTGATGGTCCAGAAAAGGAAAAGGATGGTGAAGGCGCTGGCCAGCGCCGACATGATGTTGACCATCAATCCCGCATTATGGTTTGAGCCGCCCAGAATGGTAAAGAAACGGCCGAAAATCATGAAAACAGGCGCTCCGGGAGGATGCCCCACCTGAAGATTGGTGGCTGTGGTGATAAACTCCCCGCAATCCCAGAAACTGGCTGTGGGTTCGATGGTTAAAAGGTAAACAATGGCTGAAATCGCAAAAACTGTCCAGCCTGCAATCAGGTTATACAAATTATATTGCTTCATTGTACTAAAATTTCCAGATCCTTCCACGGTCAGTACCGGATAAATTACAAAGTTGTTGCGAAGATAGTGGTTTTGTCATTGATGGCAGAATGGGGAGATGTTAATAATTAAAAACATAACGATGAAAAGGCTTACGTCGGACAGGGATTACCATTTGCTTCCTTCTTTTCGGCAAAGAAATAACAGGTTTTTTCAGCGGCATGGTCATAGGTGAAGATTTTTCTTCCGGGTAAACGGTAAAAAAGTGCAGACATTGCAATATCACCGGCACAGAAAAAGGAGTGAATGGTCATCAACATCAGAAAGAAATAAACTGCAGGAGAATCGTACCAAATCAGGATACCTGCCAAAGAAATAAGCTGAATGACCACCAGGGGTGTAAGAGCAACCGCCAGATAGCGGTTCTTTCCCATGACGAATCTGTCCGCTTCAGCATAAAAAATAAACTTCCGCAGCGACCCTCCGAAAGAGACCTTGCCGGCGCCGGCTATTTTCAGTGCCATTCCGTGTAACAGTTCGTGGAGAACCACCAGCAGGGTGAAACCCAGAAGGAGGGAAACGGTCACGACAACCAGATATACAGGACTTCCCTTGAAAGCCAGCACAACGGCACGGGTCAGAAAGAAGAGCCCCAACAGGAAGAGCAGGGTTTGATAAACGGCATAGAGCGGGATCAGTTTCTGATCTTTCCCCACCTGACTGATAACAAAATCACGGATATCACTCAGTTTCACCGCCGCGAGCAGTTCGTAATTTTCTTCGTTGTGCAATTCCGGAATGGTGGGCGTACTTTTCATGCGTCGTTTCTAATCATGTGAAGAATACCGGTTGGATCGACGAGCCTGACAGCTAATGCGAAAACCACCGGGACAGTCAACACAAAGAGATATCCCACCAGTCGGTTGTCAAAAAACCGGGAAAGAAAACCGGCTGCGATCGTCACTCCTACAAACAGGAGCAGTTTGAGGAGATATATCTTTTTTGGAATCAGGCGGAACAGGGAGAGGACAATCAGAAACTGGACCATGCCGGTACTTAACTGAGTCACCATGCTTGAAAAAGCAGATCCCATGGCATAAAAACGTGGTATAAGCAAAAGGTTGAGGGTCACATTAAGCACCATTCCCCCGAAAGCCATCAGGTTCAGTTGTTTCATACTTCCGTTGGCGGTAAGAAGGGTGCCGAAAATATAGGTTGCGGCAATCCCCGGAAATCCTGCCATCAGCAAACCCAGAATATCGGCCGAATCATCGACATGCGAATGGTAAAGCAGCGCCATGATCTCACGGTCATAGAAAAGACTTGACACGGCAATGATCACCGCCGGAACAATCAGGAGAGTAAAGGAGAGTTGTACCA